>JBDRVV010000031.1 GCA_039802005.1 candidate division WOR-3 bacterium | reverse complement strand
ATCAAATAAGTGAAGGTAAAGTGACACAAAACTACAATCTAATTGGCAAAGCAGTTGCCGAAGCCGTAAAGAATGAAAACATAGATAAAGGTCCAAGGTTATTCTGCGACAGGCAGTTTTATGATATGGTATCTAAAAATGCAAGTAGGCAAATCTTAATTCAAATTAGAGATCACATTGGGATATATGAAATTTTATGGCCTATGCCTTATATTATGGAAAAAGGTATTAACAGGTATCAGGAATTACTTGAAATAAGTTTGAATCTTTGGCTATATTTTAATCATGAAGAATATGGTCTTCATTATTTTAAACTATTAGAGTTAATAGTCAAAAGCATCTTTGAGGCGTATAAAACCAATAAAAATGAATATCAAAGGATAATGGATGTAGTAAAGGAAAAATTTCACAACAAGTCTGTAGACATCAAAAAAATTAGGCATATTCTAAGTGCGTACTGCATTTGAGGTGTTTTAGCAAATGCCTTAAAGAAATTAGTTTTCTGTAGCGCATATTGTGAATAAGTTGAAGTTATAAAATCAGCCCGAGAAATTTGATACTTGACTTTTAAAAAAATCGGACTAAAATATAATTATGATAGAGAGAAGGCTTTTAAATGAAATTAGAAGACATCTTCGCAGTAAGGAAATTACTTTTATTATTGGACCGAGGCAGGCAGGAAAGACGACCTTAATGCTACAACTGCAGGATGAACTAAATAAGAAAGGTGAACGAACATTATTTTTTAACCTTGATATTGAAAACGATAAAATCTTTTTTACATCTCAGTCAAAACTACTCAGAAAAATAGAACTGGAAATTGGTAAGAATAAAGGTGTCATCTTTATTGATGAGATTCAGAGGAAGGAAGATGCGGGGCTTTTCTTAAAAGGAATATATGATATGAATACCCCATATAAATTCATAGTCTCTGGTTCAGGGAGTGTCGAATTAAAGGAGAAGATTCATGAATCGTTGGCGGGAAGAAAAAGGATATTTGAGCTTTCTACTTTATCCTTTGAGGAATTTGTCGATTATAAAACTGATTATAAGTATTCTAAAAATCTACCTTCTTTCTACTCGGTTGAATTTGAACGTTTATCTGAGATGCTTGAAGAATACCTGAACTTTGGTGGTTACCCAAGGGTCGTTTTGGAGACTGAACTTAAAGAAAAGAGAAATCTAATAGGTGAGATATTCCAGAGTTATATAGAAAGGGATATTACTTATCTTCTTAAGGTCCATAAACCTGAAGCATTCAGCAACCTTGTTAGGGTACTCGCTGGACAGATAGGAAGAATAGTTAATTACACAGAATTATCTTCTACACTCGGTATTGCAGTTAATACTTTAAAAGAATATCTGTGGTATCTTGAAAAGACTTTTATCATTAGAAAAGTTTCGCCTTTTTTTAGAAATATCCGAAAAGAGATTACAAAATCTCCAGTGTATTACTTTAATGACCTGGGTATGCGAAATTATGCTATAGGAAGTTTTGGTTCAGTTAATGATACCGGATTTTTGTTTCAGAATTTTGTTTATAATTTACTTTATGAGCAGATTAAAAACAGTTCAGCGAAGATTTGTTTTTGGAGGACAAAAGATAAGGCAGAGGTTGATTTTGTAATTGATTCAGGTAGGGATGTTTATCCAATAGAGGTGAAATATAAACGGATGAGTGAGACAGAGATAACCAGGGCATTGAGAAGTTTTATTGAAAAATACCGTCCGGCAAAGGCATTTATTGTTAATTTATCATTAAAGAAGAGTATCAAACTTAACAAAACCATGGTGTATATCATTCCTTTTTACGAAATTATTTTTTATTTCAAAGAATGAGGGTTGATTTTATGAAATATTCTAACAAAAAATGACTTATCTGATTTGTAAAATTTTGCATTGCGGCAAGGGTGAATATATTAATTCACTCCACGGCCGTGCCTTAATTTTTACCGCCCGTCTGAATTAGAATTCCAGACGCCCCAAACTTTATTTCAGATTTTACATATTTTTGTTGTTTAATTACAGAATAAAAAATGAAGAGGACTCTACTACTATATTTTCACTTATTGACATTAAAATTGCAATATGTATAATAGTATCACATATGAGAACTGTTATTTACTATAAGTTGATTGTATTTTCAATCATTTTTATGATACAATGTACAAGTTACAGCCAGAAAAGGCTCAACCTGAAGTCCTATTTTAATAAGCCTGCTCTGACTTTCAGCAAAATAGACTTTGAAACTACACCAAAGAAGGAGGATTATCCGGAATCTGATGCGATATTTCTTCTGCGTGAGGCGAAATATGAAGCGAATAAAATTTTTACTTTTACCGAGCATATTATAATTAAGATTTTCAACGATGCGGGGAAAAAATATGCTAATGTTAGAATACCCTATTGGTCTGACATAGGCGATGTAGTATATCTTGAGGCAAGAACTATTAAGCCCAATGGCGAAGTCATCACACTCAATAAGGATGATGTCTTTGAAGTGTCAGATTTTCCTGATTTTATATTATATGCAGACAGTAAAGCCAAGGTTTTTACTTTCCCCAATGTGGATACAAATTGTATTCTTGAATATATTTATACAATAGCACTGAAATATCCATATGTGCCGATCTGGTTTTTCCAAACAGATGAATTTACTGTTTTTGCTAAATTTTCTTATGAAGTGCCTGCTTATCTTGGTTTTAAATATATTTATTCAAATCTCCCCGGAAAAGAAATTAAAAAGGAAATCAGTGATTACCCGGGGTGGAATCGTGGTTCATTCTCGGTTCGAGAACTGCCTGCGTTGAAAAAGGAAGTTTTCTCACCACCATTAGCTGAAATGTCCTCCTGGATTCTTATGACCTGGAGTTCTTTGCAATTTTTATTTAATGAAATTACCAGCCGAGAAGAATCCTGGGCATTGATAGGACAGGACTACAAGAATTTTGTGAGTAAAACTATAATGCCAGATAAAGAAATTGTTCAGAAAGCGAATGAATTAACAAGTGGATGTAATACGGATGAAGATAAAATAAAAAATATAGTGAATTTTATTCAGAAGAACTTTCGGTATGTAGCAGTCGCTATTGAAGGACACAGAACATTGCCTAATGCTCCTTCAAAGGTGTTGAAAAATCTTTACGGTGATTGCAAAGACCTTTCGGGACTTTTAATTTCGCTATTAAAAGCGGTTAATATAGAAGCATATCCTGTGTTGTTAAGGACAAAAAATAGCGGTAATTTAATAGAAAACTTTCCATCGCGCAATCAGATAAATCATGTTGTTGTTGCCATTCCGCTAAAATATTTTAATGACCGAAAAATATATTTAAAGGCGATTGTTACAGGTGAGAATGAGTATTCATCTGATGACGATTTTGTTATAGTCGACCCCACGGCGAGTAGTATGCCTTTAGGAACAATACCTTCCGCAATTCAGGGGTCAAATGCTTTATTATGTATTGATGAAAATTCTCACCTGGCAAAACTTCCTGAGTCAGAATATCGTGATAATACAATATTAAATAAGGTCTTTTTAGACTCGGATAATAATGGAATCTTTTCAATGCAAATTGCTGGTGAAGAGGCAGCACGCCTGCGCTGGCAAATCAACCGATCATCCAGGGATGAACTGAGAGAGTATTTTAAAAAGTTCATTGATAAAATTCCAATAAAGATTGTACTTGATACTTTTGAAATTGAAAATTTGTATATGTTTGATTCTGCTTTGAAAATTATTATAAAATTCAAAAAATCAGGAGGTACCGGTGTGTATAAGGAACAAATTTTAATTCCAGTAATTTTTTCACCATTAAAATATTTTACTGAACTTTATAATACAAAGAAGAGAGAACATCATATATACCTTGATTTCCCATATTATCAAAGTGATATTTTTAAAACGGTAGTTAGTAAAGAATACAATCTGATGGGTCTACCCGAAAAAACTAACATCAACAATGAATGGTTTGACTATAGTATGTCTTCTTATTATAGTGGCGATACAGTTGTAGTAAATCGAGCAGTTGCTGTTAAATCCCGGATTATTCCAAAGGATGAATTTGAAAAAATAAAGGGCGATATTGATAAGGTGATGGATTCGTATCACAAAGTTATTATTCTATCTAAAAAGAAATAAAGGTTTTTCAGTTAAAATATTTATAAATCAGAAGATGAGATTTTTTTGAAATGTTCTATTAATTCCGGAATTTTTTCGGGTTTGCCGCCACCACCTTCAGCAAGGTGGGGTTTGCCGCCACCACCACCACCAATTATTTTACCTACAGTTTTTATCAAGGTGTGGGCAGGAAATTTTTCTTTTAATTCATCACCCACAAATACGAGATAATTCACCCGATTGTTAACAATATCGTATAATACGCCCAGTTTATCTTTTGCCTTTTCCCTTATAAAATCTGCAACCTGTCGCATACCTTCATTATCAAAACCCTCAAGCCTTTTAACAATATATTTCTGATTTCCTATTTCATCAATAATCTCACGGGCAATTAAACCGGCGAGTCTTACCTGTTGTCTTTTATTTATATTTTCTATGGTTTTCAGGCGGTTCTGAAATTCTTCAAATTTTTCAATAATATTTGCTTCGCTGCCAACAAATTCTGCAATATTTTTTACAATATTACGATAACGGCGCAGTTCCTCAAGGAGATTGAATCCGACAAAACCTTCAATCCTTCTTATACCTGCGGATGCCGATTCCTGGCTTATTATTTTGAATAATCCAATTTCACCGGTATTATCAAGATGAATACCACCACATAGTTCAATAGAAAAATCTTTTATTCTAACTACACGCACATCTCTGCCATATTTCTCGCCAAATAACGCCATTGCTCCAAGTTTCTTTGCCTCGTCAATTGTGGTCCAGAATTTTTCAACCGGTATTGCTTCCATAACCTTTTCATTGACAAGGTCTTCAATCGCCCTTATCTCGTCGTCACTGAGTGGTTTGAAATGCATAAAATCAAATCTAAATCTTCCAGGTTCAACAAAAGAACCTTCCTGTCGTGCATGCTCTCCAAGGATTTTTCTCAAGGCGGCGTGTAATAAATGGGTTGTCGTATGTGCGCGGGCACTTTCTTTACGATGTCTTAAATCGACTCTGGCAACAACCTTATCAGGTTTAAATTTCCCGGTTTCAATCTCACAATGGCAGGTATTCATTCCCTGGAGCCAGTAGGTATCAAGAACTTTAAGTTTGAAATCTTGTCCAATAATCCAACCGGTCTCGCCAACCTGTCCACCTGCCTCAGCATAGAATGGTGATTCAGCAAGGACTATCTCAATATTTTTGCCTGATTCATTGTAACGGAGTATTTCAGTCTCTACCTCATTCTTTTCATAACCAACGAATTTTCCTGTGTCCGCTTTCAAAATCTTCCATTCGCTACCGAGTGTAAATTTTGCCTTTGTTCTTGATTCTTCTTTTGCCTGTTCAAGATTTTTTAAAAATCCATCTTCATCAACATCAATTCCTCTTTCTTTTGCAATCTCTTTCGTCAATTCTATCGGAAATCCGTATGTATCATACAGTTTAAATGCCTCATCTCCAGATATTTTTTTATTTTTCTTTACAATTTCTTCAAATAGTGCCATTCCTTTTTCCAGGGTGGCAAGGAATCTTTCTTCTTCTGATTTAATCACCAGGGTAATTTCTTCTCGATGTTCAACAAGTTCTGGATATGCATTTTTGTACACTTCTACGACGGTCGGAACAATTTTATAAAGGACCGGCTCATTGACCCCCAAATTTAAATTCAATCTTGTTGCCCGTCTTAATATTCTCCGTAAAACATAGCCTCTTTCTTCGTTTGATGGAATTATGCCATCACCAATTGCAAAGACAAGTGCGCGAATATGGTCTGCAATAGTATTTATATTGACATCGGTCTGCGGTTCTTTACCATACTTATGTCCGATTAGTTCAACAATATTTTCAATGATTGGATAAAAAAGATCGGTGTGAAAATTGGAATCCTTTTGTTGAATGATGCTTGCGAGTCGTTCAAGACCCATTCCGGTGTCCACGCCGCGATTTTTCAAGGGTACCCTTTCACCGGAAATCTTCTGGTCGAATTGAGGAAATACAAGATTCCAAACTTCAGAATATCTATCACAATCACACCCCGGAGCACAGGATTTTTTGACACAAGAAAATTTTTCACCGAGGTCATAATAAATTTCAGAACAGGGACCGCAGGGTCCGGAATTACCCGCCGGACCCCAGAAATTTGTATCATCTCCGAGTTTATATATTCTTTCTGATTTTAGTCCTATATCTTCCTTCCAAATTTTATAAGCCTCTTCATCTTGATAATGGACCGAAACATATAAGCGGGATTTGTCAATCTTTAAAACCGAAGTAAGATATTCCCAAGCCCATATTATCGCCTCTTTCTTAAAATAGTCGCCGAATGAGAAATTACCGAGCATTTCAAAAAATGTATGGTGCCTTCTTGTCCTGCCAACATTATCAAGGTCTGATAGTCGCAAACATTTCTGGATACTTGCCGCCCTTTTGTAGGGCAGGGGCACGGAGCCTGTCCACAGGGGTTTAAACTGAACCATCCCGGCACTGGTAAATAATAGGGTTGGATCATCCCTGGGAATCAAAGACATTGAGGGAACGATTGTATGACCTTTATCTTTAAAGAAATTTAAAAAACTTTCACGAATTTCTAAGTTATTCATAATCTTCACCCAGTACCTCGTAAATTTTCTGAAGGGTAAATCCCCTGTATAATAAATATCTTATAATCTTTGCTTTTTGTTTTGAGTCCTTTTTATTAAAATTAGAAAATTTTTTCTCTATGATTTTTTTTATTAAATTCTTCTCATCCCGTTCTTTCAAAATCTCCTTAATATATGCGTCGTCAACTTTTTTCTTTTTTAACTCATTGACTATAAAAATATTTCCCCTTGGTTTTAAGTTCGTATAATCACTCACAAATTCACGGGCAAACTTATGATTGTTTAAAATACCTTCTTCAACTAACTCGTGCACGACTTCTTCTACAATTTCTGGCTCATATCCTAACTTTTTTAACCTGTCTCTCATTTCTGCAATTGAGCGACTGCGATATCTCAAAAGTCTATAAGCACGCTGTTTGATCTTCTGCTTTTCTTCAGCGAGAAGAAGATTTTTGACCTGGTCTTCAGTGATTTCATCACCTTCTTTTATATTATATCTCAATATAATCTCGTTATCCAATCCGAACTTAAATTCGCCGTCAATATAGATTGAAGACCTCTTCTTATTTTTCTTTTGAACTTCTATCTTGCTTATCTTCAACGGGCTTTTTGAATAATTTTTCTCTCAACTCTTTTTCAATTTTTTTGGCAATGTCCTGGTTTGTCTTCAAAAATTCCACAACCGCATCACGACCCTGACCGATTCGTTCATCTTTAAAAGAATACCAGGTTCCTGATTTTTCAATGAGTCCCTGTTCAACACCGATATCAACGAGTTCACCAAGTTTTGATATACCTTCTCCATAAATAATGTCAAATTCAGCCTCTCTGAATGGCGGTGCAAGTTTATTCTTCACAACTTTGACTTTGGTTCTTGAACCAATCACATTTTCACCCTTTTTCAGTGTTGCAATCTTTCTAATATCAAGACGGACTGAAGAATGGAATTTTAATGCCAAACCACCAGGCGTGGTTTCAGGAGAACCATACATAACTCCAATCTTCATTCTTATCTGGTTAATGAATATCGCTACCGTCTTTGATTTGCTTATTACCCCGGTGAGTTTTCTCAAAGCCTGTGACATAAGCCTTGCTACAAGTCCGACCTGCATATCACCCATTTCACCGGCAATCTCTGCCTTGGGAACCAATGCGGCTACTGAATCCACAACAATAATATCAACACCACCTGAACGTGTCAAAATTTCGGCAATCTCAAGTGCCTGCTCTCCGGTATCGGGTTGTGAAATATAGAGATTATCAAGGTCAACACCGATTGCCTGGGCATATTTGGGGTCAAAGGCGTGCTCCGCATCAATGAATATTGCATTACCACCCAATTTCTGTGCCTGGGCAACCGCCTCAAGTGCGAGGGTTGTTTTTCCACCAGCCTCGGGACCGAATATCTCAACCACCCTTCCCCTTGGGTAACCACCAATCCCAAGCGCATAATCAAGTGCCAGCGAACCAGAAGGTATTACACTTACATCCACCTTTGATTCCTCAGCACCGAGTCTCATCACCGAGCCCTTGCCAAACTGCTTTTCAATCTGGCTTATTGCCATTGATAATACCTTTTCCTTTTCATCCTTTGCCATATAGCTCCTTTATTATACTAATATTAATTAAATTTTCCTTGAAGTCAACAGGTGAAACAGTTGACACAGTCCGTGTATTAGATAAAATATAATGATGAAACAGTTGATTGATGAGATAAGAAAGAACGAATACATTGGACAAATTGCTGCCCTGAAAAGAAGGCAGAAAATTTATCTTGTTGGTGGAACGATTCGCGATATATTATTGGGTATTCCTCCAAATGATTTTGATTTTGCAGTATCAGGCTCGGGTATTTACTTCGCCCGTAAAGTAGCAAAGGCAATAAATGGCGCATTTGTTCTGCTAAGTGAAGAAGATGATGAGGCACGGGTAGTAAAGGATAATAAAATTTATGATTTTATAGGCTATAAGGAGAATATAAGTACGGATTTACAAAGGCGTGATTTTACAATAAATGCAATGGCGGTGGATTTGGACACGTTTGAATTTATTGATTTGCATAATGGATTAGGTGACCTTAAAAAGAGGCTAATTCGCCTAACTTCAGAAAATTCACTTAAGGATGACCCATTAAGGGTATTAAGGGGATTTAGATTTGCTCTTGAATTGGATTTTAAAATTGACAAAGAATTTTTTAAATATGCAAAACAGGTCAGTTTAAAGAATATTGCCGGAGAAAGAATTGGTTACGAATTTATGCGCATAGTTTCGGCGGGTAATTCTTATAAAATGATTTTAAAAATGAATGACCTTGGACTATTTCAACAAATCTTCCCTGAGGCAAAAAAGATAATTGAGGATGGATTTCTCTGGGGGCATTCCTTAAGCACTTACCAGGCTCTTGAAATTTTGATGCAAAAAGGTTTTTTTAAAAAACTTGAGCCAGAATTTTCACAATATTTTTCTCTTGAAAAGAGAAAAGCCCTTTTAAAAATCGCTGGATTATTCCATGATGTTGCCAAACCTGATACATTTTTGATTAAGGAAGGGGATGTTCATTTTTATGGACATGATACAAAGGGTGCAAAGGTTGTTGAAATAATTGGATATAAAAGATTGAAACTCTCTCGCAACGATGTTCAGGTGATTAAAAAACTTGTAAAAGAACATATGCGACCCCATCTTCTTGCAACAAACGAAGAACTTACTGACCGTGCAATAAGGAGATTCTTTAGAGATCTCGGCGAAGATTTTTTCGGTGCAATGATGCTCGCCTGGGCAGATGGATATGCAACGGGTGGCAGAACAAGACACTTAGAACAGACATTCTTAAAGATGATAGAATTAAAAAGGGCTGATGATGCAAAGCCGAAGATTGAAAGATTGGTGAATGGTTATGATCTGATTGCACTCGGCTTAAAACCAGGACCAGTTTTTAAAATCATCCTTCAAGAACTTTTTGACCTTCAACTTGAAGGTAAAATTAAAACAAAAGAAGAAGGATTAAAATTAGCAAAGGAGATTTATGAGAAAAACAAAGATTATGAAACCAATAAAAATAACAAAACCAACACCGATTGAAGCACTGAAAGGTCTCTGCAAGCCAAAACTTTTTTTAAAAAGGGACGACTTAAATGGGTTGTTGGTTTCAGGAAATAAAATCCGAAAACTTGAATATTTTATTGCCGATGCAAAAAATAAAAAATGTGATACGATAATCACCTGTGGTGCAGTGCAATCCAACCACTGCAGGACCGCAATTGCAATCTGTAAAACTTTTGGATATGACTGCCATTTATTTTTGAGAACAAACAATAAACCTGAATACACCGGCAATTTGTTATTAGATACCTTGCTTGGTGCCAAAATAAAATTCATCACACCAGAGGAATATAAAAATAGAGACGAAATTATGAAAGAATATGCAAAAAAGTTGAAAGGAAAAAAAACATACATAATCCCCGAAGGTGGTTCAAATGAGATTGGTGCACTTGGTTATATTGATTGTATGAAAGAGATGGTAGATTTTATTAAAAAAGAGAAAATTGATGCAGTTTATTGTGCCGTGGGCTCAGGTGGAACATATGCTGGTCTATTATTAGGCAAAAAATTAATGAAGATCAATATAGATTTAAATGGTGTAATAATCTGTGATACAGTTGAATACTTTACAAATAAGATAATGGATATATGTGAAAAAGCGGTTGATAGATTTAATTTGAAGATAAAAATACAAGCGCAGGATATCACTCTTATTGATGGATTTGTGGGCGAAGGATACGGAATTCCCTATCCCGAAGAGATTGAGACTATAAAAATGCTTGCCAAAAAAGGGATAATACTTGAACCAGTCTATACCGGGAAGGCATTCTATGGAATGCTAAAGGATTTAGAAAAGAGAAAATACAAAAAAGTGATATTCATTCACACCGGTGGAATCTTTAGTATATTTGCATATAACGAAGTTCTTAAATAATAAGATTTAAAATAATCGTCATGTATATTAGCGTTTAAATGGTCGCCATCTCCAGGGGGCGCCGATTGTGAAGCAAAGGCCTAAAATAAATCCTAAATTATATGGCCAGCCTGTGTTGTTTACTTCGTAGATGCCGACTTCCTTTGTAAAAAGACTGATGACAAAGGTTATAATTAAAATCATACCATGCCACAAACCTGCCCAGAATCCTGCCTTTTTTCCGGGGTTGATATTCTGATTCCATCGTTCATTGCCGGGGGCACAATTTGTGAAGAATATTGCACAGAGCAATATCAAGATAAAACTTATTTTAGCGGTTTTGATAAACATTTTATCTCCTCTGGTTCTTTATTTTATCTGATAAAAAAATAAAGTCAAGCCTTGACTTATGTGAATTTTTGATTAAAATATATATGTAGAAAGAGATTTGAAATTGTTTAAAAAGGAGTGAGATATGTCAGGACATTCTAAGTGGGCAAAAATTAAGAGAAAAAAAGCCGGTGCAGACGCTGCCCGGGGTAGATTATTTACCAAATTGATAAGGGAAATTACGATTGCCGCACGCCATGGTGGTGGAGATCCGAATGCAAATCCAAGATTGCGCACGGCAATTGATGAGGCAAGGGCAGCAAATATGCCAAATGAAAATATTGAGCGGGCGATTAAAAGGGGTACCGGACAATTGAATGATGGACAGGCACTTGAAGAAGTGGTCTATGAGGGCTATGGTCCAAATGGCGTTGCATTGCTGATTGAGGCGGTTACCGATAATCGTAATCGGACAACGAGCGAGATAAAACATATCCTTTCCCGTCATAATGGCAGTTTAGGAACACAGGGTTCGGTTGCCTGGCAATTCCAGACCCGAGGCATAATAACCGTTGATGCTAAGAAATATGATGAAGACACCGTTCTCAGCCTTGCACTTGATGGTGGTGCACTTGATGTGAAGAACGAAGATGATAATTACCAGATAATAACCACGCCCGAGACATTTCATAAGATTAAAGAAATATTTAAGAACAATAATATTGAAATTTTAAGCAGTGAAATAACAAAGATTCCGCAGAATACTATCCCGCTGAACGAAAAAGATGCGGAAAAGGTATTAAAACTCTTTGAGGCACTTGATGAACTCGACGACGTTCAGCATGTTTACGGCAATTTTGATATTTCTGACGAGGTAATGGAAAAAATATCAAGCCAGAATTAACTATCTTTAAATTTTCCTTTGATAACAGGGTAAACTGCGGAACTTTTTGAAATGAAAATAATGGGACTTGACCCCGGAGTTTCAGCGACCGGTTACGGAATTATTGTTGATGGCAAAAGGGCAATATTTGGCACGATAAGACCCAAAGATAAGAATTATTTAAAAAAGATTTCATTCATCTGCAACGAAGTAAAATCAATCATTAAAGATTATAAACCTGAGGTAGTCTCTTTAGAAAAGGCATTTTTTCAGAAGAATGTCGCAAGCCTTATAAAAATTTCTGAATTGAGGGGTGCGATTCTTTATTTGTTATTGCAGAATAATATAAAATTTGTTGAATATACCCCTGCTCAGATAAAACTTACCACAACCGGGAATGGAAGGGCATCCAAAAAACAGGTAAGATTTATAATGGAAAGGATGATACTAAAAAATAAGACACGTATCTCAAATCATGCGATAGACGCCCTTGCAATTGCTTATACCGCAATGAGGAAACTTAAATGCCATTTATAGATATAAAATTTCAGCGTCTGCAGGATTAAAATGATTGGTAGGCTCTGCGGTAAAATAATTGAAAAGAATCCTCCATTTTTAATACTTGATGTCTCCGGAATTGGTTTTTTAATACAATTGCCTTTGAATGCATTTAAAACTTTAGAGCCAGATCAAGAATTAGTATTATACACAAAATCTTTGATAAAAGAAGAAGAGATGCTCTTGTTTGGTTTTCTTGATAAAAAGGAACTTGAAATATTTGAAGCATTGACTTCGGTCCCGGGCCTTGGACCAAAATCGGCATTGACTTTATTATCAAATTTTACACCTGAGGAAATTACCAGGGCAATTGAAGAAGAAAATCTTGAACTGCTTTCTTCGGTTCCTCGTATCGGCAAGAAACTTGCAAGTAAAATAATCCTTGAGATGAAAGGAAAGTTGAATTTTGTTAAGGAAACAGGCACATTTGAGCAGGCAATTAATGCCTTATGTGCATTGGGATTGAACAGGAATGAGGCGCTGGCAAGATTAAAGGGATTACCAAATAACCTGACGGTTGAAGAAATGATAAAACTGGCATTGAGGGGTAAATGAAAGAAAGGACCCAGTCCGGTATAAAGTTTGAAGGCGAAGAAATATATGAATTGACTCTCAGACCAAAGAAGGTTGAAGAATTTGTTGGACAGAAGAATGTTGTTGAAAATTTAAAGGTTTTTATCCAGGCAGCAAAGAAGAGAAAAGAACCATTAGAGCATATTCTATTGTTTGGTCCGCCCGGGTTGGGTAAAACAACACTTGCCCATATCATTGCCCATGAGATGGATGTCAATATTTATCCAACATCAGGACCGATACTGGAAAGGCCTTTTGACCTTGCAGGGATATTGAGTAATTTAAAGTACGGAGATATAATATTCATTGATGAGATACACAGGATAAATAAAGTCGTTGAAGAATATCTCTATCCTGCGCTTGAGGATTTCCACCTTGATATAATGCAAGATAAAGGAATGGGTGCCCAGAGTCTGAGACTGAAGCTTGAAAAATTTACTTTGATTGGTGCCACAACGCGCTCCGGACTTCTTACTTCTCCATTACGCTCAAGATTTGGAATAAATTTCCGACTTGATTATTATCCACCGGAAGACCTTGAACAAATCATAAAGCGTTCGGCAAAAATCCTGAAAATAAAGATTTCCAAAGAGGCAGGTATGGAGATCGCCCGCAGGTCAAGGGGGACACCAAGGGTGGCGAATAGATTGTTGCGAAGGGTGCGTGATTTTGCCCAGGTCCAGAATAAAGAGATCATTGATATGGAAATCTGCGAATATGCGTTAAAAAAACTTGATGTGGATAAAAGGGGTCTTGATGAGATGGACAAAAAAATCATTTTAACAATCATTGAAAAATTCCAGGGCGGTCCGGTGGGCATCAATAGCCTTGCCGTGGCAGTGGGTGAAGATGCCCAGACCATAGAGGAGGTCTTTGAACCATTTCTAATAATGGAGGGGTTTATTAAAAGGACGCCGAGGGGAAGGTTGGTAACCCCCCTTGCCTATGAGCACCTGAATATAAAATTAGACCACGGACCACTATTTAGATAAATCTCCTGATTGACACAATCAAAAACTTTGTTATAATAATTTGTGAAATTTGTAGATGAGGCAACGATATTTGTTGAAGGTGGTGCAGGTGGGAATGGTTGTGTATCATTTAGAAGGGAAAAATATGTTCCCAGGGGCGGCCCTGATGGCGGAGACGGTGGAGATGGTGGTTCGGTATTTCTTATTGGCGAAAAAAGATTGCAAACATTATATGATTTAAAATTGAGACCACATTATAAAGCAGGAAGGGGTATGCATGGTAAGGGTAAAGGTATGGATGGGAAGTCAGGAGAAGATAAATTCGTTCCTGTGCCACTGGGGGTTGAAGTTTATAAAGACGGAAAATTTATGGGTGAAATACTTGAACATAAGCAGACCCTGCTCGTGGCAAAAGGTGGAAAGGGTGGCAGGGGTAATCGCCATTTTGTTACATCCGCAAATCAGGCACCGAGAATTGCTGAAGAAGGTAAACCGGGAGAAAAATGTAAACTAAAGATAGTTTTGAAACTCATTTCTCAGATTGGAATTGTGGGTTTCCCCAATGCCGGTAAATCTACTTTACTAAAAGCGATGACCAATGCCCGTCCTGAAATAGCAGACTACCCATTTACCACCCTCGCTCCCAATCTGGGTGTGCTCAAGGATAATTTGAAAAATATTGTGATTGCTGATATGCCCGGGATTATTGAGGGTGCGCACGCTGGAAAAGGATTGGGGTTAAGATTTTTGCGCCATATTGAGAGAACGAAAATATTGATATTGTTGATAGATATCTCTTCTGATAAACCTATGAACCAGTATCATACCCTATTGAATGAATTTAAAAAGTATGACCCCAAAATTCTGAAAAAACCAAGGATTGTAGTATTCAATAAGATTGACCTTTCGCAGAAAATACCCGAGTTTAATCTGAAAGAAAGAACTTTTTATATATCCGCATTGAAGAACATTGGTATTGATGAGTTATCCGAGGCACTCAAGAATGAAGATCTCTATAAAAACTGACAAAGAGACTCTAATAAAAATACTTAAAGAAGGTGACATCAATAAAAAATTGAAGATATTTAATAAACTTGATGACCTTTCTGAAGCAGATAAAATAAAAATTTTATTGAAGATACTTGAAGATAATTCCTGGTATCTGCGTGAGCAGGCAACACAGGAACTCGCTAAATTTGGTAGTAGACTTGTGCCAAGATTAAAAAAATTGTGTAATAAAGGCTTCTGGTATACCCGTGCTGCAGCCTGCAGAACTCTTGGTGAGATCGGTGATTTGGAAGGGTTATCTACAATTATAACACTCTTGTTAAATGATACAAATCCAACTGTAATTAAAGAAATAAAATTGGCAATAAAGAAAATGTCAGAAAAAAATGGAGATAATTTTTTTGTGAAACTTAAAGAGTTAAAAGATTCATCAGGGCTCAAGAAGGACATTCATAATATCCTTATTGAATGTCTGCCTGAATTTAAAGACCAACTTAAAGAAATCTTTGAAAACTGATTATGGCAGAAGTAATGCAAGAACAGGCTAAGGATTTCGTGCTTCTGTGCTCTATTGAGAAGTTAACCGAGACCAGACTTTATACCCTTTTAGAAAGATTTAAGAATCCGGAATCAATATTGAATGCCCCTTTTCAAGATTTAAGTGAAATTGTTGGTGATGAAATTGCCCGACGGATTTCAACGCTTAAGGTAGATGATGATATAAAAAGAAAATGGGAGATAATGGAAAGACTTGGAATTAAAGTTGTTCCTTACTATACAGACGAATATCCCCAGTGGTTAAAAGATATACCACACTTTCCGCCGGTTTTGTTTATGCGTGGTATGATAAAGCCGGAGGATGAAGTTGCCATTGCAATCGTTGGCACAAGAGGGGCAACGGTTTACGGTAAGGCAATCGCCGAAGAATTTTCGGGTGAATTTGCCCGTGCGGGTGTTTGCGTCGTCAGTGGAATGGCAAGGGGTATTGATACATCCGCGCACTGGGGTTCATTAAAGAATAATGGAAGGACAATCGCTGTCCTGGGGTGTGGTGTTGATATTGTTTATCCACCAGAAAATAAAAATCTTTTAAACGAAATAATAAAAAACGGCGCGGTGATATCAGAATTCAATATCCAGACCAAACCCCTTGCCCAGAATTTTCCAAAACGGAATAGAATAATATCCGGACTTTCTCGGGCAATCGTTGCCATAGAAGCAAAAGAAAAATCCGGAGTAATGAACACCGTTGAATGGGCTTTACAGCAGAACAAAGAAGTATATGCAATTCCTGGTAATATTTATTCAAAAACATCTGCGGGCACAAACCGTTTGATAAAAGAAGGTGCAATTCCAGTTACATCAGCCGGTGAGGTCCTTGATTACCTCGGTATAAAATTCACAAAAAAAGAAAGAGAGATTAAAGAAGTGATATTAAACAATGAGTTAGAAAAGAAAATCTGGGAGGGACTATCACTTGAACCTGTGTATCTGGATCAATTAAAAGAAAAGATTGATATGCCCACTTCTGAAATATTAAAAGCATTACTTGAACTTGAAATAAGGGGATTCGTCAAACAACTGCCCGGAATGATGTTTGTAAAGAATTTTGAATAGGAGGAGATATGAATATTATATTTTTGTTTATTTTTACCTTTGATTCAATGGGTACATTTTCTATTGTAGGTTTTGATCCGCTGACCGAAGAGTATGGAATTGCGGTCGCCTCAAAGGTTTTTGATGTAGGGTATATCGTTCCCTGGATAAGGACAGGAGTCGGTGGAGTGGCAACCCAGGCACTTGCAAATCCATTTCTTGGACCAATGATACTTGAGTCAATAGAAAATGGAAATTCTGCAGAAGAGGCACTACAAATGTGCCTGGAAAAGGATAGTTTAAAAGAAGACCGACAGGTCGGTGTAGTTGATTTTACAGGCAGGTCTGCAGCATTTACCGGTAAAAATACATTATCCTGGGCAGGACATAAGACTGCCCCTTATGTTTCAGTCCAGGGGAATATTCTAACCGGACCTGAAGTCGTAGATACAATGCTCAGTGTATTTTTGAATTCTAAAGGACCACTCGGAGAAAGACTGCTTATGGCACTTGAGGCTGGTGAAATTGCGGGTGGCGACAGAAGAGGAAAACAGTCGGCAAGTTTGATTGTATTTAGAAGACGGGGCGGTTATCAGGGTGTTGATGACCGACTAATTGATTTAAAGGTTGTGGATAATGAAGAACCGGTAAAAGAACTACGCAGGCAATACGAATCCTGGCAGTATTATTTTCTTGCGCCGGCATATTTGCGCCTTGCTGAAGAAGAAGGTGATAAATCTGAAATCTTTTTTGAACGCACATTTAATCTTCTTGAAAATGCTTTACAGAGCGACATTACTGACCCTAACATATTCAACAATCTTGCCTGGGAATTTGCCCTGAGAAAGAAATATCCAGAAAAAGCCCTGCTTGCAGCAAAAAGGGCGAATCAACTTGCCCCGGATGATGAGAATATAATGGATACCCTTGCTGAGGCTTATTATGCATTGGGAGATTATAAACAGGCAGTTTACTGGGAGAAAAAAGCACTGGAGAAAGACCCTAAAAATTCATTCTTTAAGGCACAACTTGAAAAATTTAAAAAGGCACTAAAAAAATAATACAGTCAATCATAAAATCAACATAAAATAGATTTTGGCAGTTATACAATATTTTTACCCATTGATATTTTGTTTATTTTGGATATAATCTTTCTGTGATTACGGAAGATTCGCGGATTGAAGACATATTAAGAGATGCGCCAGAGAAGACAAAAATTTTTATTGAATTTGGTGTTCCCTGTCTTGTTTGCGGTGAACCTTTCTGGGGAACGGTTAAAGAATTGTGTGAGAGGTATCAGGTGGATGTGAATATTTTATTGAAGAGACTAAATGAAAATATCAAAGGAGCATAAAAAATGAAAAAATGGCTTTATTGTCCTTTGTGTAAGGGTAGTTTGAGGAAGAAAAAAACATTTATTGAGTGTGTAAATTGCAACTGGCACTATTACATTAACCCCTTGCCCTCAGTTGCAATATTTGCAATGAATGAAAAAAAAGAGATATTGCTTGTGAAAAGAGGGATTGAGCCGGGCAAGGGAAAATGGGCACTACCTTCGGGTTTTATTGAATCTGGTGAGACCCCTGAACAGACTGTATTGAGGGAGTTGAAAGAAGAAACAGGGTTGAATGGCAGAATCAGGAATATACTTGGTGCCCATATTGAAAATACGGAAGTTTATGGCGATGTCTTATTACTTGGATATTATGTTGTAATAACGGGCGGAAAATTGAGGGCAGAATCAGACGCGGTTGATGTAAAATTCTTTTCTAAAAATCGTTTACCACCAATCCCATTTTTAAGCCACAGGTCAATAATCAATCAGGGGATCAATACTACAAATCTTTTCTCCCCATATCTTGAGGTTCTGAAATCAAAGATTTCTGAAGCGGTGATTACTGATACAGTCTTATTTTACAAGGGCAGTATGGGGATTGATGCGAAGATATTGGAATCAGCAAATATAAAGCCCGGAGAAAAAGTCCAGGTTCTCAATTATGATAACGGAGAAAGACTTGAAACCTATGTAATACCCGAGCCACCTGATTCAAAAAGATTTGTTCTATATGGACCTGCATCATTAAAAGGAAAAATAGGACAGCGGCTTTGCATACTATCTTATGCATTTGTCCCGCAAAGTGAGGCAGAGCATTTCAAACCAAGGATTTTATTGCTTGATAAAAAGAACCGCATCAAGAAAATCAAATAAGAATAAATTCATTTACGGACCTGTTCCTTCGCGTAGATTGGGATATTCGTTGGGCATTGATATAATTCCCTTTAAAACTTGTCCATATAACTGCATTTACTGCCAGCTGGGGAGAACAACAACTCAAACAATCAAAAGAAAGAAGTATATCCACAAAGAAAAGATATTGGCTGAATTAAAAGAGATTCTTAAACATAGAGCGAAGATCGATTTTATTACATTCTCCGGGTCTGGTGAACCAACACTGAATACGGATATAAAAGATTTGATAAATGAGATAAAAAAAATAACAAATATTCCAATTGCAGTTATTACCAATTCTTCTTTGTTGTTTAAACCCGAAGTCCAGAAAAGTCTATTGAATGCAGACGTTGTTATGCCCACATTAACCACTATAAATAATGATACTTTTAAAAAGATTCACCGTCCAACACCGCCGATTACAGTAAAAAAGGTGATTGACGGTCTTCTAAAATTTCGGAAAATATATAAAGGGAAGATATATCTTGAATTTATGCTCATAAAGGGATTCAATGATTCAAAAGAGGAAATTATGGGGTTAAAAGATGTAATCAAGAGAATAAAACCCGATAAGATTCAACTTAATACAGTTGTTAGACCACCAAATGAAAAATGTGCGCGCGCCCTGACATTGAAGGAATTACGTAAAATAAAAAAAATTATGGGGAGGAAATGCGAAATTATCGCTGAATTCAAAAAAGAAAAGAATATTTTGAAAACAAATGGTTATGCTAATCTGATTATTCAATATCTAAAAAGAAGACCCGGAACTCAAAAAGATATAGGTAAGAGTCTGGGAATAAATCAGAGTGAAGTTGTAAAATATCTCTTTGATTTGCTAAAAGCAAAAAAAATTAAGAAAAGAGTTTATGGAGGTGAAATTTTTTATGAAAGAATTTAAAATAATTGAACCAAGTGATTTATCAAAAGAAGAACTCTTAGAGTTTATCCCGGATCTTGCAAAAAACTGGCTCGCCCACGATGGACTATGGTTTTTATGTGTGGAAGAAAAGTATGGTATGGATTCAGCAATAGAACTTGATAAAAAGGCATGGGAGAAGTTTACCGTGATTGAGGCAGAGAGAATAATGAAGAGATTAAAGATCGAATCAAACGGTGGAATACCAGCATTGATACAGGCTTTGAAGTTTCGTCTTTATGCGTTTATCAACAAACAGGAGATTGTAGAAGTTTCAGAAAAAAGGTGCATTTTAAGAATGAATAATTGCCGTGTTCAGGAAGCAAGAAAAAGAAAGGGTTTAGCTGATTTTCCCTGCAAACCTGTGGGAATTGTGGAATATTCTTATTTTGCAAAGACTATTGATCCAAGGATAAAAACAAATTGCCTGTGTTGTCCCCCGGACAACCACCCAGCAGAGTATTATTGCGCCTGGGAGTTCATTTTAGAATAAATTATTTATCCTTTATTTGTTCAAGCAATTTTAACGCCTCGGGTTTATCATCAAGTATGTAATCGGCTTCATAAGTAGGATTTTGGATTTCAAGGACCTTTTTTAAAAACCACCTTGCCTTTTCGTAATTTTTTTTCTTGATATAAACCTTTGCCATATCAACATATAGAATTGTATAATTAGAGTCAATGGCAATTGCCTTATTTAAATATTCAATAGATTTATTGAGATCACCACCCATTAAACCAGGCAATTCGTAATATAACATTGCACCCGCATCCATTGCACCGGTATGTTGTGGGTCGAGTTTTAAAATTATATCAATCTCTCTTTTAATATCCGGCACGATTCCCAAAGAATTTAGCACTCCCTTTGTCTGACCGCTTCTTCCCAGATTTACCATATACCAGAAATGTGCCCAGACTGAATTTTTATCTATTTTTATTGCCTTTTTTCCATATTCTATGCCTTTGTTATAAAACTCTAATTTATTATCTTTACCATCCTGAGCGTCTCCCATAAGATAACAGACTTTGGATAATTCATAAAGGGCACGGAGATTATTGGGTTCTTTTTCGACAATATCATAGAGCATTTCATAACTATTTTTAAGATTATCTTTATTCAGATGTCTTGTTTCATAAAGCTGGATTGCCTGGTTTATTAATTCATCTGTTGACTGTGCATTTATAAGCACAAAATACAGGACAATGGCAAAAAAGATTTTTTTAATCATACGACCCCCTTTTATTCAACATTGTGGCAATTGTAAAGTAATTTATTATCTTTTGTTGCAATCTTTCATAAGAATAAAGAATAAAAGGTTTTTCTGAAATTTTTATCTTTAACGAAAAAGGTGTATCTGTTATGTATATTGCCTCTTTCTTTATACTCAATTCAGTCTTTCCATCACCGCCAAAACCATATTTGTATCCTACTTCAGCAACTTTCTTTAAGACAGAAGAATTTACTCGGTTGAATGGATACGAAATCATATATACCTTTCCCAGATACCGCTCCAGAATTCTTTTGGATTCAGATAATTCGTATTCCAATTCTTCTTCATTTAATCTGGTGAGATTCCTATGTGACATTGTGTGAGAACCAAAGATAATTCCATATTTTTGCATTTCAAGAATTTGGTCCCAATCAAGATGGCGATTCCGGCCGGTAATTGAAATATCCCAGTAATTTTTTTTACCTATATATTTAACAATAAGAAATACGATTGCCGGACAGCGATATTTTTTTAATACCGGGAATGCATAATGGTAAAAGTTCTCTTCTCCATCATCAAATGTAATTATAATGCCATTTGTATTTTCGTTAGGCGTAACAATTTTATATCCGTGGTCATAAATGGTTTTAATGAAATTATCTAATTGTTGAGGATAATTCCAGGTTCCACAGAATTGAAATTTTTTAGTTATCCTGTGGAACTGCAATGCCTTTAACATCTTTCGCCCGGACAATCAAAATAAAACCGATAAGGGAAAGAGCGATTATAATCGCGCCAAAGATAATAAAAAGATACTTTTTGGCAATAAATGTGGATAGGGAACCGACAATTAATGCACCGACCACAAATGTGAGATTAAGAAGCCAATCCCGAAATGAAAAAATCCTTCCTCTAACTTCTTCATCGGCGTAGTGGTGTATCAAAGTATCCTGTCCAATAAATACAGGTGATGCAGCAATTCCTACAATCAAGGCGATTAAAATAAATTGATAAAATTGATTTATGAAAGGGAATGCGAACAGTCCGGCACTAATCAGGATAAAACAATAAATGATAAAGAGTTTCAAATCAATGTAATGCCCCAGTGTCCCCGCAATATATGCACCCAGTAGCAAGCCAACCGCACCTACTGCTGCAAGCACACCCACACCCCTCGTTCCCCACGCCATATCTTGCTGGATTGTTGGAACAGCAAGAACATATACAACACTACCGGCAATTATCATTAAAAAGATTGTTGCCATTGCGAAACCAAGATTCTTTTCTTTAAAGATATGTTTCAATGCCTGCATCATTTCTTTAAATATCTTTGCCAAACCATTTTTTATGATCAAAAATAGACCTTGAGGCTTGAGATGCGATTCTTCTTTAATTCGTTCTTTCAAATTTACCTTCATTATATAAATCATAAATGCCGATATTCCAAAGGTAATACCATCAATAATGAATGCTACAATCCAGCCTGCAATTCCAAGGGCATTTTTCCATATTGGCCAATCAATGATCAAACCACCGGTTGCCATCCCGAGGAATGTAGCACCCCTTCCAACAAGGTTTAAAATAGAATTTGCATTTAGCAATCTCTTTTTTGAAACGAGATTTGGAATTATTGCACTCCGTGCAGTATTAAAGAACAGGGCAAGGAGAAACATAAAAAATACAATCGCAAAAACAGGGTATATATTTTTTGTGTAAATAAAAATTAATGGTAGTAAAAAGGCGCAAACCATTCTCAGTGTATCACATATTACCATTACTTTCTTTTTATGCCAGCGGTCGACGAGAACGCCCGCTACAGGACCGAATAATAATACCGGAAGGGTAATGAACAGCGCAAGTTGAGATAGTAAAAATGGGGTTCTCTCTTTTGGAAATAAACCAATCAGGGCGATTAAGGCGATATAATCAAGTTTATCCCCAAATTGACTGATAGTTTGAGAAAAGACAAATATGGAGAAATCTCTTATTTTTAATATATTCCAGAATTTAACTTTACTTATGGCACACCTCAGTGTAAAAATCAAGAACTTGTTTTGTAACAATCTTCCAGTCGTATCTCTGAGATTTTTCTCTACCCGCATTACCAAATTTTTTCATCAACTCCGGCCTTTTCAATAGATAAATAATTTTTTCGGCAAGCGATTCAGGATTCATTGGTTCAAATAATAATCCCTCAACCCCATCGGATAAAATGGTTCTATACCCTGGAATATCAGATGCAACAATAGGTTTCCCAGTTGCCATTGCCTCAAGCAAGACAATGCCAAAACTTTCCGCACCCGTGGCAGGAGAACAATAGATGTCACACGAGGCATAATATCTTGGTAGGTCTTCGGGTTTGACAAATCCGACGAATATTACATTGTCTTTTATATGTTCTTCAATATAACGACGATAATAATGTTCTAAAAATCCTTCGCCAACCACAACCAATTTTGCTTCGGGAAATTCTTTAACGACCTCTGGGAATGCCATTAGCAGGTACTTCAATCCTTTCCGTGGTTCAAATCTGCCTACAAATAGAATTTTTGGTGAGTATTGTCTCAACTCTTCAACCTGGGGTACGTCAGGTCTGAATCTTTCAGTGTCAATACCATTTGGGATAATTTTACATTCGCCAATAGGGAAGTAGCGCATTACACAATCCCGTGCTACAGTTGAGACAGCGATCATACCGTCTATTCTTCTGAAATATTGCTCAAGGACTGGTTCCCACAACACATAACCAAAACTTTCTTCGTAAGCAGAATGAAAGGTTACAAAATTTTTAGCCGTGGAATATTTTAAGGCAAGATAAGGAAGGGTAGGGGCAATTGCACCGTGAAGATGTATTACATCAAACTTTTCTGAATCAAGGAAGTGTCTTACCTGCCAGGGAAGGGTAATGCCAAAACTCAAAACCGAAAAAGAGCGATTCTTGGGAAATTTTATTGCCCTTCCCATTCTTATGATTTTCTCATCCACATAAGGATAATTTTTGCCATAGGATGGGGCAAGTATCTTTGCAGTATGTCCCATCTTGTTGAAATTCTTCCACAGGTGAAGAATATGCTCGGATACACCACCAGTATGGGGATAAAAGATATCAGATACGAATAATATCTTCATTCAATGCCTCCGGTGTGACCAAAGCCTCCTGTGTTTCTTTTGGTCTCACTTAATTGCTTTACTTTTTTAAAAGTTGCCTTTACTATTGGCGAAAAGACCATCTGAGCAATTCTGTCGCCATTTTTAATCTTTATACTTTTCTTACCAAAGTTGAACAGTATAACTTTTATCTCTCCACGATAATCAGCATCAATTGTGCCTGGTGTATTCAATATTCCAATTCCATATTTTGCTGCCAGTCCGCTTCTTGGTCGCACCTGGGCTTCATAACCTTCAGGTATTTCAATTTTTATCCCGGTAGGAATAATACAGAATTCCTTGGGTTTTAATATTATTGCCCTACTAATATCGGCAAATAAATCGCACCCTACAGAACCGGTGGTTTGATATTCAGGGATAAAATTACCTTTGATTTTAATCTCTATGTTTTTTGTTTTAGAAATTTTTAATTTTAGGCATTTTGGACTTTTTATCTTCATTCTAACCACTCAGGATGAAAAACGAACCATTGGTCTGGATATTTTTTAATAATTCGTTCAAAATTTTTTATCATATATTGATAAAATTCCATTTCATTATCAAATGTTCTAAATGGCTCAACAACCCCGAGGTATCTTTTTTCTCCATTTATTAAAACCATATATCCAAATAATACAGGAATTTTTCTTTTCGCAACGATCTCACCTAAACTTTTAGGGAATCTTCTCTTACCCGAGAAGAATGTAATTTCTATCCCCTGTTTTGTTATATCACGGTCAGCCAGAATAGCAAGAATGCGGTTGTTTTTTATTGTATCAAGAAATGCTGCACTTGAACGCGACAAGGGAAAGGTTTTCAATCCAGTCGCTTCGCGATGTTTGGTATATAACTCAAACATTTCGGGCTCAGTTTCTTCAGCGAGTGCATTCATCGGATATCCTCGGGCAGCAAGATAACTCCCGGCATAATCCCAGTTTCCGATGTGAAGGGTTAAAAGGATACTGCCTTTTTTCATTTTTAAGGCTTCATCAAGATTCTCCAACCCAGAGGCAATAACATATTTTATTAGTTCGTCTTTCTTTAAAAAACCAAGTCGAAAGAAATCAACCATGCATCTTGCAAAATTTTCAAATGTTTTTCTACATATATAATTTCGGTTGCTAATTCTGTTATCAAATATATAGCGCAAATTCTTCAAAATATATTGCCTCTTTCTTTTTAAAATAAAATAGCTGACTCCACCGATAACACGGGCAATTTTATCAGCAATCCTTAATGGAAGTATTCGCGTCAATACAATGCCGCATTTTTGAAGTCTAACTGCAATATTCACACCGATTATTGGGCAATTTAACCTTTGTATTTTTTCAAGGCGATGTCAAGTACCCTCACCGCGCTTCTGATATATTCTTCCTTTAGAACATAGGCAATTCTTATCTGGTCTTTGCCCTTTTTTAAGGTTGAGTAAAACCCATTTGCCGGCGCCAGCATCACAGTGCTTTTTTCATAACTGAAGTCGGTGAGAAGCCACTGACAGAAATGGTCTGCATCTTTTACCGGGAGGCTAAGTACTGTATAGAATGCGCCTTCTGGTTTATGACCGTATACCTTCGGAATTTCCTTCAGGCAATCAAAAAGTACATTTCTTCTGTGTTCGTATTCTTTTATCATTGGTGTGATGTATTTATCAATATGTTTATATGCTGCAATCGCACCTATCTGTTCTAATGTCGGTGGACACAATCTTGCCTGACAGAATCTTATGAGTGCGTCCATAATCTTTTTATTTCGGCTTATTATACAACCAACACGGGCTCCACAAGCAGAGAACCTCTTTGATATAGAATCCATTAATATTACCCGGTCTTCAATCTCAGGTAAAGATAGTGCACTTATGTGTTGCTTCCCATCATAAATGAATTCCCGATAGACTTCATCAGAGAGGAGAAAAAGATTGTGTCTTTTACATAGCCGCTGGAGGATGAACATTTCTTCTTCGGTTAATACTGTGCCTGTTGGATTATTGGGTGTATTTATTAAGATTGCCTTAGTTTTGCTTGTAATTTTCTTTTTAATCTCTGATTCTGGTGGCAGGTGGAATCCATTTTCAATCTTTGTTTCAATTGCTACAAGTTTTATGTTAGACATAACAGCAAATCCATTGTAGTTCGTATAATACGGCTCAAATACGATTATCTCATCATTCGGGTCACAGACTGTCATCATCGCAAATATTATTGCTTCACTGCCACCGATTGTAATCCAGATATTATCAAGGTCAAGGTCAAATCCAAGGTTACGATAATAATCAAGCACCGCAAGTCGTAATTCAAGGATTCCACCGGATGGACCATAACCAAGCACCTTTTCCCGGTAGTTGGCAATGTTTTCAAATATTTCAATCGGTGTTTCAATGTCCGGCTGCCCGATGTTCAGATGATAGACCTTTATGCCTTTTTTCTTTGCTTCATCAGCAAAGATTGATAATTTTCTAATCGGTGAATAGGGCATACGGTCTGCCCTTGATGATAGAAAAATACCTTCTTTTATAGTTTTTGTTCTTGCCATGGTTAATTATATCCAAGCCACGACAAAAGTCAATCACATTGGAGGCTGATGTTATTCTGATTTCTATAGAGTGTTATTTAGACCAATATCATTGTGAAAAAACTATATTATATGTGAAATTTAAATTTGCAATAGAAAACAATGATTGACAGCCTTGCGATTTAATGTATAATAATTCTATGGAAAAAATGAATAAGAGAATTTATCTTGATTATGCAGCAACAACCCCGCTCCATCCTGATGTACTTGAAGCAATGAAAGCCTATTTTTTTGAAGAATTTGGGAATCCTTCAAGTATTCATACCTCGGGTCAAAAGGCGAGGGAGGCAATTGAGCTGTCAAGAAAAAAGGTGGCGGACGCACTCGGCGCAAGTCCCGATGAAATAATATTTACTTCCGGCGGCAGTGAATCAGATAATACTGCAATCAAGGGCGTTGCCTATGCTATGGCTGAGAAGGGCAATCATTTAGTAACTACCAAGATTGAACACCACGCAGTCCTTGAGCCATTTATCTTTCTACAATCCCATGGTTTTGAAACGACATTTTTGCCGGTTGATAAATACGGAATGGTTGACCCGGAAGATTTAAATAAAGCGATAACCAACAAAACCATTCTTGTATCCATAATGCATGCAAATAACGAAATTGGCACGATTGAGCCAATTGAAGAGATCGCCAGGATATGTCGGGAAAAGGGGGTATATTTACATACCGATGCGGTCCAGTCTTTTGGGGCGATAGAGACAAATGTTAATAGACTCGGTGTTGATTTATTATCAATCTCTGCCCACAAGTTTTATGGACCAAAGGGTGTGGGTGCATTATATATAAGAAAGGGTACACGAATAGAACCGCTCCTGCATGGCGGCGCTCAGGAGATGGGGAAAAGGGCATCAACCCATAATGTCCCGGGGATTGTCGGTATGGCAAAGGCAGCGGAACTGGCGGTGAAGGAGATGCCACAAAGAGTGGAACATACCAGACGGCTGCGGGATCGCTTGATTAAATCACTGCTCAATAATGTTGATGATATCATTCTGAATGGCCACCCGGAAAAGCGGCTGCCAAATAACTGCCATCTGATTGTGAAATATATTGAAGGCGAGGCATTGTTGATGCGCCTTGACCAGATCGGGATTGAAGTTGCCACAGGTTCTGCCTGTTCTTCAGGGTCCCTTGAGCCTTCCCACGTTCTTACTGCAATTGGTGTTCCGATTGAAGATGCCCGTGGCTCCATCCGCATAACACTGGGAAGACTCACAACCGATGAAGATATAGACTTTGTTTGTGAACATTTTCCTAAGATTGTAAAAGAATTGAGAGCAATATCACCTCTCACAAAGAAATAAAAAACTATAATAGAAAATGAAAATTCTTGTTGCATTAAGCGGTGGGGTGGATTCCAGCACTACTGCTGCTTTATTGAAAAAGGAGGGATATGAGGTTGCGGGTGCAACGATGATATTCAGGGGGGTGGGTGATGATGAGGTTGCCTTGGCTCGAAGCGCCTGCGAAGTGCTGGGAATACAATTTTATTTATTTGATTTTAGTGATTATTATCAAAAAACTATTGTAGATAATTTTGTAGAAGAGTATAAATCGGGTAGAACCCCCAATCCTTGTGTATTGTGTAATAAACTCATAAAATTTGGTTTATTCCTAAAAAAGGCACTTGAGATGGGCTTTGATATGATTGCGACCGGACATTATGCGAGGATTGAAAAGAAAGATGGATTTTATTTGCTAAAAAAGGGAAAAGATAAAAATGAGCAGTCCTATTTTTTATACCGGTTAGATCAAAATCAATTATCAAGGATGCTACTACCACTTGGTGATTATACAAAAGAAGAAGTCAGGAAGCTTGCGAAAGAATTTTGTTTACCTACTGCGCACAGGAAAAAAAGTCAGGATGTTTGCTTTTTGCCTGATATGGATTATACGACATATTTGAGGGGCGTTATTCAAGAGAAAAAAGGACCGATTTATGACAAAAATGGGAAGAAAATCGGTGAACACAAAGGTATCTTCCATTACACCTGGGGACAGCGTAAAGGGATTGGGATAAGCGATAAAGAACCTTATTATGTGCTAAAGATCGATCCAATAAATAATGCAATCTATGTGGGGAAAAGACAGGATCTATATAAAAGAATGCTGATTGCCGATGAGCTGAGTTTTGTCGTTCCGGTGGATTTCAGTAAAAAAATAAAGGTGCTGGCAAAGACCAGATATGTGGCACAACTCAGTCCAGCAGAGGTTTCTTTTGAGGGCAACCGGGCAAGGGTATGTTTTGAAAAGCCTCAGTGGGCAATAACCCCGGGACAATCTGTAGTATTTTATGAAAATGATATTGTCTTAGGAGGCGGAATAATCAGTGAAGTTATTGATTAAAAATTTATTACCTCACCGGTGGTAATCCTTGCCGCAGTAGATTCAACATTTCCTGGGCATTTCTATGTTTAGGATTTTCGCGCAAAACCCTCTTATAGCAGTATTCTGCCTTATCAAATTTTTGCATAAAATGGTAAATAAGTCCGAGGCGAAAATATATTTCAGCACGATGATATTCGGCGATCTTTAAAGCATTCAAATAGAGAATTTCGGCGGTTGGAAAATCCAGTTTTATTGAAGTGTAGAATGCCAGTTTTGTTAAGCTTACTGGATAAGTTTGTTTTTTATAAAGACTTTCAAAAAAAAGCACAAAACCAGATTTTGAAGGTTTGCGCAATATCTGCCATATTTCTTGCTCATTTAACTGAGTATCAATTCCTAAATTCTTTATTGTATTAGAAATAACAAATGGTTTAAATTGTTCAGCATAACCGTTTCTTGCGTATATAACCGAGGTTTCATCCCAGTAAATGATTTCCCACTCTGGTGAATTTTCTAAATCAATATCCCAGACGAATGCTTCAGGATAGGAATAATCAAAGATTATTAAATCAGGTTGGTATTTTTCAATGAGTTTGATTATTCCTCCGGGTTGATGACTTTCATGGAATTCTTTGAATAATTCCTCTTTCATAACTTCAAGGCGACCGTCAATATAAACCGTCTCGCGGACCGACCATATCAACCAACTTCCCCGGTTCAGGTCATTCAGAATTCTGCCTTTAAGACCATTTTTGGTTATAAATTCGCAGGCCTTAATGGGTTGGACTTCCTGGTCAAACCCGATGCCAAATTTCCCGCCACCCCGCTGGGCATAATAGCCATTGTTTATAATGTGAAGAGCGAAGAGAATTGAAAATATTGATATAATCAAAGCTGCGCCTTTTTCTAAAAATCGTGGTATCTTTAAGAATTTTCTCAGCGCCGGTAATAGTTCGTTAATACTGCTCCCGATAATCTGTATCGCCACAATCATAAATAAAGGTATATTACGCACCGCGGTAGCCGATAGATAACCAAAGGTAAAGAAAAGGAGATATTCATGAATTCTTTTTTTGCGGTGATTTACAATCAGGCAAAAAATTGACGAGGCTAAAAATAAGAAATAGATAAAAAGTGCAGAATGCGATGTAAGGAGAAATCCCCGTGCCGAGAAGGGCGAAGCAAATTCGGTTATTGCATCCTTAAAGACGCTTGAATTTTGGAGCCTTGTAAAAAGATAGAATGGAAATAAAATGCCTTTGATATGATAAGGATTCAAAAACGAAATGAAAACGGAGAACATAGTCCATTTTAGTAATTCTTTGAATTTTGGTCTTTCATTAAAAAATGTGGTGATGAGATAGAAAAACAGAATTCCCCAGCCGAGGATAAATAGTCCATGAAAATTTACCCAGAGCATCTGGATGATGGGTAAGAGAAAGAGAAGATTCTTTTTTTGGAAGTAAAAGAGGTCAAGGATGAGTAGCATCAGCACCATAAAAATATAAGTAAATATCTCGGGTCTCACCCCGAATCTAATCTCAAATGAAAAAAGACTCGTCAGAATCAAAATACATATCAACCAGATAGGGATTGAGGCATTTTTCAGGCGTAAAAATAATAAAACAAAAAAGATTAAAATCAAAATGGTGTTGAAGATTGATATACCACCCGCACTGAAAATTTTGAAGATAAAAAATAAAATTATCTGATAGAGCCAGTACATTGCGATATATTCGTGATGGCGCACGGTATAAGTAAATTGGTCATAGTGGTGAAACGATTTATTGGTGAGCATCCATTCTCCACCCCGGAGATGAAAGCCGATATCGGTGTCATAGATCTTGCGCAGGGAAAGACAAAAGACAAGGGCAAAAATAAGGATAAGTGTTATATACCACAGATTAAATTTTGACTTTTGCACAGATAATTATATCTATCCATAAGGATTTGTCAAAGCATTAATAAGGAATATTGTCCATGCCTTGGATGGAAATAACGCATACCTGAAGAGCCTGTGTCATAGCCCGTAAAATGGTAGCCGCAGGCTTTAGCCTGCGCATGGTCTTTCTATTGAATGTAGCGCAACCTTCGGGTTGCGATAAAATGTAGGGCAAACCTTCAGAGCCTGCCCTGAATTTATTTCAGGGTTTGCGCTTTAAATTGTCGAGCAAGCTCGACCACTACAGCAAATTGTAGTGGCAGAGTTTACTCTGCAATAATCAATGTCGAGCAAGCTCGACCACTACATTTAAGTATCCATTTCGTTTCTCTGGTTTTCACCGGAGAATAA
>JBDRVV010000030.1 GCA_039802005.1 candidate division WOR-3 bacterium | reverse complement strand
AAACATCAACAAGATAAACTTTCTCACCATAGGGTTTATTGGAAAGTAGAATACAATTTTTGTATGCCTTCTGGAGGTCAAGATAAAATTCCTTTGGGTCAAAATTATTTTTTTTAAGATTATTATCGAACTTTTTTATTGTCTGATAAATCGCCTCCGGTTCAAGGGGGATTTTGGACTTTATTTTTTCAATCTCGGGTCCAAAATACAGAGTCGCCTCTCCGAATTCAAAATTCAATGATAAGGTATAAAGACCGATTCTCAACTTTGGGTATTGTCCTTTTATCAGCCAATTCTCCTTTTGGAAAAATTCCTTTATTCTTTCGGCAAGAGAAAATCTAAATTCTTCTTTAATCTTATCAAGTTCTGATTTCTCATTATTGATCCAGTTAAGCAATTTATTTTTCAGCGAAAAATCAGGTAAATCATTGGTTTCTTTTGATATTTCGTTTAATTTTTTCTCCAACAAATATGCATTGTCTATGGTTTTTTCCTTGAGCCGGGAATATGCGGTTAGTAATTTATTAACCCTGCTCAATTTTCTGTTCAACAACCGTAACCCTTCTAATATTTCCTTCATCCAGATTAAAATGATAACCAAAAATTCTTCAGTGTCAAGGAAGAATTTATATATATTGACAACTTTAATTTAATTTATATAATATCCCATTGACTCTTAATTATTTTTTAAGGAGGAAATCATGCCAATAACTTTGAGCGTCATCAAGGCAGATATTGGGGGATATGTTGGACACTCAAGTATGCATCCCAATATCATTGCCCGGGCAATACAATTGCTTGATGCCGAAAAAAATAAAGGCACAATCGTTGATTTTCATGTATCCCATTGCGGGGATGACCTTGAATTAATAATTAGCCATAGACTCGGCAATGATTGTCAGGAGATTCATAAACTCGCCTGGAATATATTTGTTGAATGTACAAATGTCGCAAAGGAATTAAAACTCTATGGCGCAGGGCAGGATTTACTAACCGATGCATTTTCCGGAAATGTAAAAGGAATGGGACCGGGTTGTGCAGAGATGACATTTGAAGAGCGAAAAAGCGAACCCGTGATAGTATTTGCTGCAGACAAGACCTCTCCGGGTGCCTGGAATTATCCACTTTTTAAAATGTTTGCCGACCCCTTCAACACAATTGGCCTTGTCATTGACCCGAGTATGCATGACGGATTTGTCTTTGAGGTCCACGATGTTTTCCATGATAAAAATGCAAAATTAAATACGCCCGAAGAAATGTATGATCTGCTATGTCTAATCGGCGCTTCAGAGCATTATATTATAAAGAATGTGTATAAGAAAGATGGAACTATCGCAGCAACAACATCAACCCAGAAGGTCAATCTTCTTGCCGGTAGATATGTTGGAAAAGACGACCCGGTTATGATTGTCCGCTGTCAGAGTGGTTTACCTGCGGTTGGTGAAGTCCTTGAGCCATTCTCTCTGCCTTATATGGTGACCGGATGGATGCGCGGTTCACATTGGGGACCATTTATGCCCGTCTCAGTTGAAGATGCAAATCCAACACGATTTGATGGACCTCCAAGGGTAATTGGACTCGGTTTTCAACTTGCTAATGGTATGCTCGTTGGACCAAGGGATATGTTTGCCGACCCGAGTTATGACCACGTCCGGCAGAAGGCAAACGAAATCGCTGATTATATCCGCAGACATGGACCATTTGAACCCCAGCGCCTACCTCTCGCAGAAATGGAATACACCACACTACCACAGGTATTAAATAAACTAAAAGAGCGTTTCAAGTAAAAAATAAATTAACTTTAAAGCCCCTCGTAACCGAGGGGCTTTTTTACTCCCCCCAACTTACCGCAGATTTTGTAAAATTTGTTTGAACGCTCCGCAATAATGGAACATAAAAACATGGTGCCAAAATTTATTTTTTCGTCTGATAAATCCGACCGCTACATTCTACTGAAAACTTCTCTCCCTTAAAGGGAGGACTCCCCCAATAATCTCCTCTCCCTTGAAGGGAGAGGATAAAGGTGAGGGTGAAGTAATAAAATAATCGTAGGGCAAACCTTCAGGTTTGCGATATTGTAGCGGTGCGATTTATCGCACAACATAATAAAAACATAAAGATTTTTGTAGCGTTCACACACCTCCTTACCACTTTGCCAGTAAGAACTGCAACTGAGGTTGTCTAAAATTACAGGTGGGAATAGTGCGATATTAGAATTAAGCTCAGGCATAACTTCTTTAGCATACTCAATCGGAATCTTGCCGTCAAGATTGTCGCCGGCATGTTCGCGTTTTGTATTGTAGTATCTAACCCAGCTATAGGCGATCAAGAACAGCGAATTAGTATCTTTAATTTCCAATCCCAGGGGGATATACAATTCTTCGTCATCGGTTTTGTGACTGCGTTCCACATGACCATTTTCTTCTTTGCGACCCTTGTGGAGGCGGGTAATTTCTGCATTCAAACCAGCTAACAGCTGGTTCATTTTCTCAATTTTCTTGCCTTCATCACCACCAAATTCATCACCCCAATCCGTTTGAATCATGGTTTTATGCTTAATCCCGAACGCCCGCAGCCAGTGCATAACCAAAACGATAAAGGTCCAGCCATTACAAAAGCTTTTCTGTTGACCATAGGCGAGAAATCGCAGCCGGGTTCGTACATCAAGGGCGGTAAATTGATACAAGGGCACACCCTGTTTTGCTAAGGTCAAAAAATGGGTATAAACCTCGGTGGGCAGGGTATCGCCATCAATGACTTCTTTGACATCAGCCTGGATGAATTCAAAGGGTGCAAAATCTAAGTGATTATAGTAGCGCCGTCCGGTTTTGCGGATGGTAATTTTTATCTTGGGTTTGTATTGGTGATGGCGTTTAAGGATTTTACCGATGGTGCCATAAGATAGTTTAATGCCATGGCGCCGGCGCAATAGTTTGGCAATCCTGCGAAATCCATAGTTGGTTTTGTTAAAGACTTCTAAGACCAATTGCTCTACGGCATCCGGTGTTTTGCGGTAAAATGAATGTGGTCGGCAGGAGCGATTTTTAAGACCGCTTTCGCCTTCAGCAAAGAATCGGTAGAGATGTTTGCGTACTGTATGGCGAGAAAGTCCACATAGCCGGGCGGTTTTGGAAATGTTGCGATTAGCCTGCAAGTAATAAATCTCAACCAGCTTTTTGCGCGCAACTACTGCATCCAAACGCATCAGCTCTCGGTACTCTATGCTCACCATCGTACCCTCCCTTTTTCCACTCTTGCTTTTTCTATCATCACGCATATAATATCAATATCACTTAAAACCATAGGGCCTCCCTTATTCTTGAAAGCTTTACTAACTCTTTAATATAACCAGGGAGGCCTATTATTTCAAGTAATTTTTTAAGCTCTTTTCGAAACTGGTAACAAGGTGTGTTAACGCTTGCTTTTTTTTCTTGACTTTTAAGAAATTCTATGTATAATTTAATATAAAGGAGGTAATATAAATAGATTAATTGCATTAGTGGTTGTATGTGTACTTGCCGGTTCGCTTATGTGTTCTAAAAGTAAAGAGGTGAAAATCAGCCTCACAAATCCACAGAATCTGGCAGTAGCATTTGACGGATACTATATATTAAACCAGGGAAATCAAGAGCCAATGACCGGAACAACACCTAAAGATTATGAATTTTCTATGAAGAAGGGTGATCAGCTTTCTGGTATTGTCTATAAAAGCGACAGCACCAATTTTACAGATACACTACGTTTTCAAGTATATATTGACGATGTTGAACAGCCTTCATTGCTTCGTAATATTGTAATCCCAACCCAATTAGGAGGTATACAATTCCAATTTACAGTGCAGTAATGCACATTGGAATTTCTTAAAAATATTAGATAGAAAATTAAAACAAATTGATGATTAAGAAAAAAAGGGGTATTTATGCAATTAAATTCATTTTCAGCCCTGAGAAGGAAAAAAATCTTTGTTGAAATTTCTGCAGTTATGTTGATCTTTGTATCACTCAATTTTGCCCATAAAATAGATATCACCAATCCCTTGTTTGGTGATATACTGTTCACAAATGATATGCCTGTTATAACCTGGAGAACTGAATATGGTGCTTCTGATTTTCGCCTTGAACTTTATAAAGGGAAGATTTATCTTTTAACCATAACACCGGTTTGTAATAATTCATATTGTTATCAATGGAATATTCCCGCAGACATTCTATCTGGCGAAGATTATCAGATTAAAATTACTGATTTAAATAATCCAAATAATTATTGTTTCAGTGGCTACTTCCGGATTGTGAGTAAGTGTAAAGAAGATAATCCAATCGCCCCGCCTACCGAATATAATCAAAGCTGGGAGATTTCTACTGTTGATAATAGTGCGGATGTTGGTTATTTCACAGGGATTGACTTTGATAATCTTAACAGACCACACATAAGCTATTATGACAATAGTAACGGTGATTTAAAATATGCTTACTGGAATGGAACCACCTGGGTAATTCAGACAATTGATGCTGGTGGTAATGTTGGCAAATGGACATCAATCGCTGTTAACAGGGCAAATAATAATGTTCACATCAGCTATTGTGATGATGGGAATCGGGACCTAAAATATGCCTTGTGGAATGGGGTTTCCTGGTCAACTGTTACTGTGGATGCAACGGGTAACAGGGGTGAGTATACTGATATTGCACTTGACACATACGGAAATCCGCATATTAGTTACATCTATGGCGGCAGTGGTGATTTGATGTACGCATTCAAAACTGGTGCAATTTGGGGGACTGTCTGTGTTGACGATGCCAATGATACCGGAAGATATACAGGTATTGATTTAGATAATAATAATTATCCTCATTTTAGTTATCACGATTATACCTGGTATCGCTACTGGTGTAAATATGCGTATTATAGTGGTTCGGGATGGCCAAAACAATGGGTCGACCAAAGAAGTGGTACTGGTTATTACACATCTATTGGAGTAGATAATAATTCAACACCGCATATAAGTTATCAGGGTGCAAGCCATTGCGACTATGCCAGATATAATGGTTCTAACTGGGAACTTACTTCCGTAGATCCTCATTCAGGGGACCTGTATATCGGTGGAACCAGCATTGCCTTTGATGCCTTAGACCGACCTCATATTGCCTATTACCGGGCAAGTTCCACAAGTCAGGGACGTTTGGGTTACGCATATTGGAATAATACCGGGTGGGTCACTGAGGTACCTGATTCAAATGGCAGTGTTGGTGGGCATCCATCTATTGCGATAGATAATAACAATTGTATCCACATAAGTTATGTTGACTGGTCTAATACAGCCTTAAAATATGCGAAAAAAGTCATAACCGGCATAATTGAACAAGAAAAATCCAAAATTGATAACAAAAGACCTATTCTTGCTGTACCAAACCCAATCTCTGGCGATAGAATTACAATTTCGTATAGGCTTACAAACTCAGGCTATACGCATCTGAATCTATATAATTCAATGGGTGAGAGAGTAAAAACTCTGTCAAATTCACAGCAGGATGCAGGATTGCATAAAATTGTCTGGGACAGACGCGATGAGAATGGTAAAAGATTGCCAAACGGAGTTTATTTTATCACTCTGCACACAGAATATGGTAGTGTAAATACCAAAATAATATTGATTGAATAAAGAAGAAATTAATACAAGCTTTGTTTTAGTAAAAATTTCGTAAAGTTACGACAGTTTTAGATATTTATGCACTTGAGGGATGATACGGACATCACTCAATCTCTCAAGTGCCTTCTTCTGGATATCAAGGATATTTGGTATTTTACTTCCAAAAACTGGTTGAATAACAAGCGGGATATTTCTATCTATCTTCTCAATTATTGAAACCGCCTGTTCAAGTTCTCTGGGTATTAGATTTTCGTTAATTACCATCTTTACAAAGACTTCTTTTTTTGCTGCCATTTTTAACATCTCTTCATGTTTTTTCCACATACCCGGTCTGCCCGTAGCAGTTGGTATTTTAAAATCCAGTGCAACTATATCAATGTGGTCGACCAACATTTCAAATGCCCCGGGTAGTGTTCCATTTGTCTCAAGATAAATTATTTTACCCCTCCTTTTCAATTCTTTGCACAAATCCAGCAAAAACAAAGGCTGGAGCAGAGGTTCACCACCGGTTAAAGAAATTATATCGTCACAAATCTTATCCAGAATAAAATCTAATTCCACTGGATTATCATAACTTTTGTTTTTATAAAAAAATTTACCTTCTTTTTTCTGGCACTCAGGGACATCACAATAATTGCAGGATAGATTGCAACCCAAAAAACGAACAAAGGTCATCCTCTGTCCTACCCTGACGCCTTCACCCTGTATTGAAGTAAAAATCTCCCGGATAAATCCAGTCATAATCTTATTGTAAAAATTGCATAATTATTCCTAAAAAAAATCAGGATTTGCATTACCACTTCTTTTTAGGCAATGCCTTCGGCAAGCGTAGCGATACTGCGTCTCCTGCGAACCCTGATTTTAATCAGGGTGATACTGCATTTTCACTGCACCCATCTCACCTTACATCTTGCTGTATTTATTTTCTCAATCTCCTTTGTATATCTATCCATGACCAGATTGGCAAATTCATAAGGCTCAATATCATAGTCTTTGAGCCCTTTTGTCTTCACAGGTGTATTCGTGGATGTGATGTTAATACCAAAATGGATAAGAGAAGACAGAGGCGAAACAGTAGCAACTGAGATAGAAAGTTTTGCATCATCTTCGTATAAATCAGAATTTACCCTTTTTACAATGAGCTTTCCCTTTATTTCATTTATTGCATCACGAACAATACAGGTAAGAATCAATTGTCTGAGAATTATCTTTTCAATATCAGTATCATAGTGTTCCACAATAAAGTGGAGCATATATTCAGAATAGATTGCCTTACCAGCTTTCAGGTCTTCAATATCGACCATCTCTTTAAGTTTAACATCACAGGGTCCACAAAAAGCAATTATTGAATCACCTACAATACCAAATGTAGTATAGGCAAAATTACTCCTTAACTGTTCACCGGTATAGGCAATCTCATCTTTAATAAGTCTGTATCTCATTTACCTCCCCCCTTTTCAGTTAGACTCAATTTTTTCTTCAAATAGGGAACCAATCCACCTTCATTAAGAATTTCAAGAACAAATGAAGGTAATGGAATACCTTTTATTTCTTCATTCGTCCTCATATTTTTTATTATACCCTTTTCTAATTCTACTTCAAGTGGGTCGTTATGTTCAACTTTTTTTGTTATATCCGGGGCAATCAATATTGGCAGTCCAAGATTTATGGCATTACGGTAAAAAATTCTTGCAAAGGATTCAGCGATTACGACACTTATACCAAAATATTTCAAACAGGTCGCTGCCTGCTCCCGTGAAGAACCACAACCAAAATTCTTTCCCGCAACGATGATATCTCCTGGTTTCGCATTCTTCAAAAAATCAGGATAGGCAAGTTCAAAACAATGTTTAGCCATCTCCTGTCGGTCAGTAGTAATGGAAAGATACCGGCCGGGGTAGATATCATCGGTGTTTATATTATCACCAAACTTATATACACGACCTTTAATCATAGTGGCTCAGCAATTTCACCTTTGACCGCTGATATTGCTGCAGTCGCTGGAGATGCCAAGTAGATATAAGAATCCGGGCTTCCCATCCTACCCTTGAAATTACGATTCGTTGTAGAAATACAAACCTCACCTGATGCAAGCAAACCTTGATGTGCTCCGAGACAGGGACCACAACCTGGATTTAAAACGAGTGCCCCTGCCTTTATAAATATTTCAATATATCCGGCTCTCAATGCCTCAAGATAGACCCTGCGCGATGCGGGAATAACGAGAAGGCGAACATCAGGATGAATTTTTTTATCTTCAAGGATTTCTGCAGCGACCTTCAAATCTTCAAGCCTGCCATTTGTGCAGGAACCAATCAATACCTGATGAATTTTTAAACCCGCTACTTCTTTTACCGGTTTAACATTATCTACCGAATGCGGACAGGCGATCTGCGATTGCAAATCAGCAAGATCATATTCAAAAGTCTGAACATATTCAGCATCTTTATCCGGCAGTATAACTTCAAATCGTTTATCTGTAGTCTTTTTCACAAATTCTATCGTCTTCTCATCTGGCGATACAAATGCATTCTTCGCCCCCATCTCCATTGAAAGATTTGTCAAGACCATTCTTGATGAAATTGACATCTCTGCAATCGCTGGACCGCAGAATTCAACGGATTTATAATCCGCTCCATCCGCCTTCAATTGCCCGATTATATAAAGAATCAAATCCTTTGCGGAAACATACTTACGAAATTTGCCTTTTACGGTTATCTTAAATGATTCAGGTACTTTTAACCACAATTCTCCAGTTGCCCATACACCTGCCATCTCTGTTCCCCCTATCCCGGTGGCAAATGTTCCAAATGCACCATGGGTGGTCGTATGAGAATCAGTCCCAACAAGAACCTCTCCAGGTCGGCAATGTCCGAATTCAGAAAGAATCTGATGACAAATTCCCTCTTTTAAATCATAGAAATATTTAATACCCTGCTCCCTTACAAATTCTCTTATCCGCTTGTGGGTAGTGGCAGTCTTCTCAGATTCAGCGGGAATTCGGTGATCAAACAAAATTACGATCTTTTCTGGATCCCAAACTCTCCTTACTCCTATCTCCTGAAATGATTTCAATACTACATCTGCATTCTCATGGGACATTGCCACATCCACCTTTGCCATCACAATCTCATTGGGAATCACCTTCTTTTTTCCACTCGCCCTTGCTAAAATTTTCTCTACGATTGTCATATTATTTAGGTATTTAGGTATTTTGGACTTTTAGGCATTTGCACCTATGTCCTTTTCCCATGGTCCATCATACTCTACTTCCTGTTCACACATCCGCCTCATCGGTTTTTCGCGTGTGATTTCTTCATGGGCATGGGCAATGAGTCCTGCACATCTACCCAGCAAGAAGAACGCCTTTCCCAGGCGCCAATCAAAATCCATATCTGATATGATTGCAGCAATTGCTCCATCAACATTCACGGGCAGCGGTTTTGTCTTTGCAAATTCCGATTCAATCGCCTTGGTCAATCTTATGTGGTCGCTGGCAATATTCAGTTCATCTGCAAGGGCAAAAAGTTTTTTTGTCCTTGGGTCCTGGGTATGAATCCTGTGTCCAAATCCAGGCATATATTTCCCTGCGGACTTTAAATGATTGAGTAAATCACAGGCGGTCTGTTCATAATTCCAGTTCTCTTTCTTCATTTTCTTTACCCACTCTTGCAAAATCCTTGCTGAATCTTCAATTGCACCGCCGTGCACATCACCCACGGCAAGAATTCCTGCAGCAACCGCAGTCGGCAGGGGGACACCTGCAGAGGCAACAATTCTTGTGGCATGGGTTGATGGCGGTGTTGTGCCATGGTCAATTGAAGAAGTGATTATTGCATCAATCATTCTCGCTTCTCTCTCATCAGGCAGTCTCCCTTTTATTAACAAAAAAAAGGCAGATGCAAAAGGAACATTACCAATCAGATCTTCCTGACGATAGCCCTTCGTCACAATATGGTTTGGTTCAATCTTGGTTATTCCGCTCTTCCAGACCAATTGAGCCTCCTTTTTTAATCCAGTTGATTATATAAAACAGAAAAAGGTTGTCAATGGATTCCATTTGTTGTATACTTTAATAAATCCTGCATTGTATATAATCCAGTTCTCTGCTTCACAATAAATTTAACCGCCTCAATCGTGCCCGAGGCAAAGCATTGCCTGCTCGTTGCATAATGTCTTATCTCTAAAAATTCACCTTTACCTAAAAATAAAATTCTATGTTCACCAACAACATCACCGCCCCTGACTGCATTTATACACAATTCATTCTTATTCCGGCCGTCTCCCATTCCATGTCGGCCGTAAATAATATTTATCCCCGGTTTCACTTCTTTTATTTTATCGGCAATTGCCAGTGCGGTGCCTGATGGTGCATCCTTTTTAGCCTGGTGATGTGTTTCAATTATCTCAATATCATAATCCGAGAGAACCTGCGCAGTGTTCTTAACGAGATTCAAAAGATGGTTAACACCTAGTGACATATTGGGGCTCAAAAAAATAGGGAACGACCTTGAAAATTCTTTTATCTCATCAATCTCGGTTTTGGAAAACCCGGTCGTGCCAATGCAATAAGGTTTTTTGTAAGACGCTGATTTTCTCAAATTCTCCATTGTGGCAATATGGTTTGTAAATTCAACAATACAATCAGCCTGTTCAATCACTGATAAAAGTTCATTGTAAATTGGTATATCTTCAATCCTTTTGTTCACCATTGGATTTGATTTATCTTCAATGCCCGCAATTATTTTAACATGTTCACTCTTCTGGACGATAGAAATAATTTCTCTCCCCATTCTGCCTGCAGCACCGCAAAGAACAATTTTTAACATACCTTCACTCCGTATTCCAAAAGCCTTTTGCGTAAAATAGCGGTATTTTCTTCGCTCATTGGCACAAGTGGAAGCCTCGGATTGCCGGAGTAAAGTCCCATCAATTCCATTGCCTTTTTCACCGGTATCGGATTTGTCTCAATGAAAAGTGCCTTCACCACCGGAAACATTTTTATGTGAAGTTTCTTTGCCTCTTCAAATCTACCCTGAATAAATAAATGGCACATATCAGCAACTTCTTTCGGGAAGATATTGGCAATAACCGAAATAACACCCTTGGCACCAATTGCAAGCATAGGTAGTGTCAATGAATCGTCTCCCGAAAGAATATCAAAGTCATCGCCAACAAGGTTTACAAGTTCTGACACCTGGTCAAGATTACCACTTGCCTCTTTTATTGCTACAATATTTTTGCAATCTTTTGCAAGTTTTGTGACAGTCTGAGGCAAAATATTTACACCGGTTCTGCCCGGAACATTGTAGATGATTATCGGCAAATCGGTCTCACCGCTCACTGCCTTATAATGCTGATACAATCCCTGCTGAGTTGGTTTGTTATAGTATGGTGTAACAATCAATAATCCCTGGGCACCAATCTTTTGCGCCTTCTGTGCTGTCTTTATCGTCTTTATCGTTGAATTTGTGCCTGCACCCGCTATGACCGGAATCTTTCCACCTGTTTCTTCAAGGCAAATCTTTATGATTCTCTCATACTCATCATCGCTTAAACTTGGACTCTCTCCGGTTGTAGCACAGGCAACAATGCCATCTGAACCATTTTTAATCAAGAATTGTAAATTTTTTCTCAAACCACCTTCATCAAGTTTATCATCCTTGAACGGGGTGACTATCGCAACATAAGAACCCTGATACATTCAACCTCCTTTATAATTTCCTAATTTTTCTTAAAAGATCATAGATACGATTAAAATCTTCAAGGCTTAAACAATAGATAGTTATCGTTCCTTTATTTTTCTTCCATTCAACCGTAACTTTTGTCCGCAAAATCTTGGACAATTCATCCTCAAGTATCAATAGATTGGGTTCTTTCTCTTTGCCCGGTCTTATCTTTGGTAGTTTTGACCATTTTTTTATCAACTTTTCTGTTTCCCTGACTGATAATTGTTCGCGAACAATCTTGTCAGCAATCTGCAACATCTTTATTTCGTTATCGAGCGACAGTATTGCCCTTGCATGTCCCTCCTGTATCAAATTCTTTCTTAAATAATCCTTTATCTTTTCAGGCAGGGTTAACAACCGAAGGACATTCGTAATAGTAGAACGGTCTTTTCCAACAATCTGAGCAATCTGCTCATGAGTCAGATTGAATTTTTTATTTAATTGTTCGTAAGCAAGTGCTTCTTCCATCGGATTCAAATCTTCCCGGTGGAGATTTTCAATCAATCCAATTTCAAGCAACTCCTGCTCAGAAAGGTTTTTAATAATTGCGGGAAGTTCTTTTAACCCTGCGAGTTGTGCTGCCCTGAATCGTCTTTCACCCGCAGCAAGGATATACTTATCATTATATCGTTTTACAATAACGGGCTCAATTATACCTTTTTCTTTTATTGAATTAACAAGTTCCCTGATACTCTCTTCAGTAATTTTTTCTCTCGGCTGATATGGATTCGGTTGGATATCTGTTATGGGAATCATTCTGAATCCTTCTTGCAATACAGTCTTTTCATCTTTAGAAATCAACGCCTCAATCCCTCTACCGAGTGCCCTTTTACGCATGGTTCAAAATCTCCTTTGTTAAATGAAGATATGCCTGGGCACCTGAAGAAGATATGTTATAGTGTAAAACAGATTTGCCAAATGATGGTGCCTCGGCAATACGAACTGACCGCGGAATTATTGTTTCAAAAACCGAACCAGCAAAATGTTCCTTTATCTCTTCAACAACATCCTTGGACAAATTTAATCTTGCATCATACATTGTCAAAAGAATTCCTTCAATCTTTAAATTTAAATTTAAATTTTCCTTTACCGACTTCAATGTCTTCAATAACTTCTCAAGCCCTTCAAGCGCATAATATTCGCACTGGATCGGCACAATTACACTATCACAGGAGGCAAGAGCATTTAAAGTTAGCAGTCCCAATGAAGGTGGGCAATCAATGATTGCAAAATCATATTCATTTTCAATTTTGTTTAAAACATTTTTTAATTTTCTCTCTCTTTCATTTTCAGAAACAAGCTCAACCTCAGCACCCACCAGGTCAGGAGTGGAAGGTAAAACTGAAAGATAAAGATATTTTGTCTTTATGATTGCCTTGTTAACAAGTTCAGGCTCAAATAAACAATCGTAAACCGAAATTTCTAAATTTTTATAATCAATGCCCACACCACTTGTAGCATTTGCCTGAGGGTCAAAATCAACAAGCAGCGTCCTTTTTTCTGCAAGGGAAAGCCCTGCTGACAAATTCACCGCCGTAGCCGTCTTACCCACACCACCCTTTTGATTACAGATTGCAATTTTTCGCATGCCATATTTTAACAAAAATTCCTTTGAAGTCAACAAGTAAATAAAAAATAACTTGACTTTTGTCAAATTATAGTTATAATCAAAAAATAAAATGAAAGGACTGATACTCTCAGGTGGTTTTGGCACACGTCTCAGACCCTTGACTTACACGAGTGCCAAACAACTAATTCCAATAGCAAATAAACCCATAATCTTTTATGGTATTGAATCTATTGTAAATGCAGGTATAAAAGAACTTGGCATCGTTGTTGGTGAGACTAAAGAAGAAGTAAAAAATACTGTTGGTGATGGTTCAAGGTGGAATATAAAGATTGAATATATCTATCAACCTGCACCTTTAGGCCTGGCACATGCAATAAAAGTCTCAAAAGATTTTCTTAAAGATGAACCATTTATTATGTATCTCGGTGATAACATTTTAAAAGAAGGAGTTAATGAATTCGTAGAGAAGTTCAAAAAGAACAACCCAGATGCTTTGATTCTATTAACCGAAGTCAACAATCCTCAGGAATTTGGTGTGGCAGTTGTTGATGAAAAAGGGTTCGTAAAAAAACTCATTGAGAAACCCAAAGAGCCACCATCAAATTTAGCCCTGGTGGGTGTTTATCTATTCAACAAAAACATCTTTACAGCAATAGAAAATATTAAGCCTTCGTGGCGTAACGAACTTGAAATAACCGATGCGATCCAGTGGCTCCTTGATAACAAATTCAATGTTCTATCTGACCGGGTAAAAGGATGGTGGAAAGATACAGGAAAACCAGAAGACATAATTGAAGCAAATCTACTAATCCTTGAAGATATTGAAACATCAAACCAGGGTACCCTGGTGGATTCTGTGTTGAATGGCAGGATAATTATTGGAGAAGGAACGAAGATTGAAAAGAGTATGATTCGTGGTCCAGCAGTTATTGGGAAAAATGTCATTATTAAAAATGCATTCATAGGTCCCTTCACATCAATCGGTGATAATGCTGTTATTCAAAATTCCGAGGTTGAATGCAGTGTGATAATGGAAGGGGCAAAAATTAAGAACCTGAATAAAAGAATTGACCGCTCAATAATTGGCAGGAATGTAACAATCAATCAAACAAATAACTCACCACGCTGTCACCGATTTTACCTTGGTGACCAGAGTTTTGTGGAGATTGTAGAATGAAAGAGATAATCGGGTTCAGAGGGAAAGAATTGATCAATGGTGTTAAAGTAAAGGTTTTAAGATTATTACCAGATGAACGCGGCAGATTAATGGAAGTGCTTAGAAACGATGATGAATGTTTTGAGAAATTCGGGCAGGTATATATAACTACTGCCTATCCCGGTGTGGTCAAGGCATGGCATTATCATAAACTTCAAAACGATAATATGACAGTGATAAAAGGTATGGCGAAGATTGTTCTATATGATGACCGTAAAGATAGCCCAACCAGAGGCATAATAAATGAATTCTATGTAGGAGACCATAATCATATTCTTGTGCATATTCCCAAACTCATCTGGCACGGATTCAAGTGCATTAGCGAAGAAGAGTGCATAATAATCAACATTGTTACCGAATGCTATAATTATAAAAATCCTGATGAATATCGTAAGCCACCACATGATTCTGACATCCCCTATGACTGGACGAGAAAAGATGGATAATTTATTAAATCCGAAATCCGAAATCCGAAATCCGAAATTGTTATGAGGGTATTAATCACTGGTGGTTGTGGGTTCATAGGATCAAATTTTATACGATACTTCAATTGCAAGCATCCTTATTACAAAATATTAAATGTTGATAAACTTACTTATGCTGGGAATCTTGAGAATTTAAAAGGGCTGGAGAAGAAAGGAAATTATCATTTTATCCGTGCGGACATAAGTTCAGCCTCGGTAATGCGCCATATATTCGAAAAATTCAGACCCGAGGCAGTCATAAATTTTGCAGCAGAAACCCATGTTGACCGCAGTATAATGAGCCCTGCCCCATTTATAAAAACAAATGTTATTGGAGTCGGTGTATTATTAAATCTTTCTTTAAAATATAATGTTAAAAAATTTTTACAGATATCCACTGATGAAGTCTATGGGTCTATCCTGCGCGGAAGTTTTCGCGAAGATAGTCCACTTGATCCTTCAAGTCCATATGCAGCAAGCAAAGCCGGGGCTGATGCCCTTGTATTGTCGTATTATAAAACCCATGGATTGCCCATTCTCATAACCCGCTCATCCAATAACTACGGTCCGTATCAGTTCCCCGAAAAATTGATTCCCCTCGTTATCCTGAACGCTATGAATAATAAAAAAGTTCCTGTCTATGGTGACGGAATGAATGTGAGGGACTGGTTATATGTTGAAGATAATTGTGAAGCAATAGACCTTGTTTTCCATTATGGAAGAATCGGCGAAGTTTATAATATCGGTGGCGAAAACGAATTAACGAATTTATTTGTGGTTAGATTTATTCTAAAATTATTAAACAAATCTGAAAGTCTGATCACATTCGTAAAAGACCGACCCGGTCATGATAGAAGGTATTCGTTATCCCTGGGGAAAATCAGGCGTCAAATTGGCTGGCATCCCAAGATTTCTTTTGAAACGGGCATAAAAAGAACAATTGAATGGTATCGCAAAAATCAGAAATGGCTAAAAAATGCCCAGAGTGGAGAATATCGTAATTTTTACAAAAAATATTATTCAAAATTGGGACTTAAAGAGATTTAATGGTAGGTTTTATAGTTGCCATTGACGGCAAGGCAGGTTCAGGTAAAAGCACAACCGCCAAAGGCGTTGCAAAAAAACTTCAATTTTTTTATCTTGATACCGGTGCAATGTACCGGGCATTCACCCTGAAATACCTGCGGGCGAAAAAAGGAAGAAACGATGATATTGATTTAAATCTAATCGCCAGATTGCTAAAAAATACTACAATTGAATTAATTAAACAAAATGACGACCTTAAGGTTTTTCTCGATGGCGAGGATGTAAGTAAAGAGATTCGTTCGCCTGAAGTAAATGACCTGGTCTCTCCAATCTCAGCAATAAAGGAAATTCGGGATTGGATGGTAAAAAGACAAAGAGAAATTGCTCAGGGCAAAAATATCGTATGTGAAGGTAGGGATATGGCAACTGTTGTATTTCCTGATGCCCAGGTCAAGATTTTTATGGATGCAGACTTGCCCACAAGGGCGGAACGAAGAAGGAAAGAATTACAGGAAAAAGGGATAAACATTAGTTTTGAAGAATCTTTAAATAATTTAAAATACCGTGATGATTATGACTCAAGCCGTGAACATTCACCATTAAAAAAGGCGGAAGATGCCATCGTCGTTGACACAACAAATTTGACAATTGAACAGGAAATTGAATTGGTGGAAAAGATTGTCAGAGAAAAATTAAAAACGATTCGCTGATAAATTTTTAATCAAATTTATTAAAATATTATTGGCAGATAAATTTTCAGGATTATACCAATTTATTCCAGAAATTTTCTTAAACCAGGTAACCTGCCTTTTGGCAAAATTGCGAGTATGTTGTTTTGCTTTTTCAATGGCGGTCTTTAAATCCCATTCTCTTTGTAAAAATTTTACGATTTCTTTATAACCAATCGTCCGTAAACCGTAACAATCAGGGTTAAAACCCATATCCAAAATATCTTTCACTTCTTCTACAAGACCATTCTCAATCATCTTATCATAGCGTTCATCAATTTTTTTATACAATTTTTCACGGGGTAAAATTAAACCAAGATATTGTGGTTTATATTTTGGCTCTTGCTTCCCTTTTTTAATCAATTCGCTCAAAGGTTTTTTGGTAATCTCATATACCTCAAGACCCCTCAGGATACGTTGTTTATCGTGGGGACCAACCCTTCTTGCCCATTCTGGGTCAACAGCAAGTAGTTCTTTATAAAGATATTCAAGCCCCTTTTCTTTTAGCATATTTTGCAATTGCTCTTTTAATTCTTTGTCCGCCCGCGGTAATTGATGCAGGGGATTGAATAATGCCCGAATATATAAACCAGTTCCCCCACACACAACGGGCATTTTACCCTGAGCAGTAATTTCCTCAATCAAGCGCTCCGCATCACGGGCAAATTGACCACAGGAATAGTTTTGGTCGAGCTCCAAAAAATCAATCAAATGAAAAATTACCCTTTTTCTCTGCTCTTGTGTTGGCTTGGCAGTTCCAATGTTTAAGTATTTATAAACCTGCCTTGAATCTGCAGATATTATCTCGCCATTGAAGTATTCGGCAATTTTAATAGCAATCTCAGTCTTGCCAACCGCAGTCGGACCAATGATTGTAATAATCTCACGCATACATCAATTATAGTAAAATATTTTGATAGTGCAAGGTTTTCATTGTTTTGCATATATCTCCTTGACCATCCAACAAATTGGAATATAATCTCTTAATGAGTAGTCACCATAATCACGAAATCAATGCCCGCAACATTATCTTTGTAATTTTCTTGAATTTTTTTATCACCATTGCCGAAGTAATTGGGGGTCTGCTATCAAACAGTCTCTCATTAATCTCGGATGCATTACATAATTTCAGCGATGGGATTGCAATCCTGATAAGTTATTTTGCCTTCCAACTTGGACAGCGCAAAAGCACCGTACAAAAAACCTTTGGTTATAAACGGGCAGAGATTATCGCCGCCCTGTTTAATGCCTCAGTTTTGATAATCATTATCTTCTTTTTATTCAAAGAGGCAATTACCCGACTGTTTTCACCCCGTCCCATTGATAGTAATTTAATGATGGTTATCGCCGTGATCGGTCTTTTAGCCAATCTCCTCGGTGTCTTTTTATTAAAAAAAGATGCTGGACACAGTATCAATATCAAATCTGCCTATCTTCATCTGGTTGCCGATTCATTATCATCAATTGCGGTAGTGATTGGTGGTATTCTAATAAAGATTTTTAACATTTATATCGTTGACCCCATACTGACTATTGCAATTGGTATTTATATTTTGCGGGAAAGTTATCTAATTGTGCGCGATACGGTTAATATCCTTATGCAGTCAACACCCGAAGGGATTGATCTGATGGCAATCAAGTGTGCGATTGAAAGCATTCCTGAAGTTCATAATCTCCACCATGTCCATATATGGCAACTCACTGACAAAGATATTCATTTTGAAGGGCATATTGATGTCTGTGAAGATTATAAAACGAGTGAAGTGGCAGTTATTATTAAAAAAATTGAAGAAATACTTGCCGAAAAGTTTGGTATTAACCATACTACAATCCAGATTGAATTCGGGACGTGCACAGATAAGAATATAATAAAGACCTGTTAGATAATTTTTTTCAGCAGTGATTATAGATTCGTCACCATTTCTTCTCAACCCATTGCCTGCCACACATTACTTTAAAGTCGCACCCCGCACAAGACTCTGTATCTTCGGCAGGCATAAATGGTATGTTCGGATTTAATATTTCTTCTATAAGCATAACCACAGCCTTTTTTAAATTCTCGTAAACAGATTTTTTCTCTGCAACTGTAATATTTTCAGGGAATAGATACGATTCTTTTATCTCTCTCTTCCCTAACAGCATCAATCCGGCATTTATATTTTCAACATTAACATCTGGATTATTTGATAGGTAGATAATTAAATAACTCGGCAACTGGACGGATTTCAATGTATTCAACCATTCTTCGCGGTTTTCTATATCAAACTTTTCAATACCTGGAACATCTGCATCTTTTCCTGTTTTATAATCAATAATGTAATGAAAATCAGCATCTTTATCAACCCGGTCTAATTTTCCTACTAATTGTACAATTTCACCATTCGTCAATTTAATATTAGCTTTTGATAATGGCTTACGCCCGGGTCTATAGACTGGGGATCTATTGCCCTCACATTCTATAATTATCCTTTTTGAAAATTCTTTTTTTCGATGGTAATTTAACACATCCTTCATCCGTTTTTTGATCTGCATTTCAATTAGATATATGAAACCATCTTTTGATTCCTGGAATTCATCTTTTAGTACTTCTTCTACAATACCATCCATAGTTTTGTAATCACTCTCTGTTATTATTAATACCTTACCAATCTTAGTAGTAAAAAATCTCTCCAGGATTTTATGAACAAGACCCCCTGTTTTCATTGCATTGGGCTCTCCTGTTATCTCTTCTTTTGCACCTAAACCTAAAACGGCACTATAATAGAAACTCAACGGACATTTCAGGTACTGATCAAGTTTTGTGGCAGAAAAATCCAAAGAACTTTTGATGACCTGAATCATAGCATCTGTTTTTTCAATTGGTGCGGGCTCTTTTTGAGAAAATTTAACATTAAAGAATATGTCACTCTTCGCAAAAGTTAGATTGCCTTCATTTTGTTGTTGCTCCCAGATTAATTTTTCAACGAACCGACTCTTTTCTTTATCCGCACCCTCAACATAGAAAATATGGACTTCTTTCGCACCCGATAAAAGTGTTTCAAAATAATAGTTAAATATTTTTTCCCGTGTTTCGTAGGTCGGCAAGCCAAGATATGCACGGAGTCCATTTGGTAGCAAGGTGTCCTCTTTCTTAACATCAGGCAGAATTCCTTCGTTTACATCCAGAATATAAACAGTATCAAACTTGATATTTCTTGTTTCCAAAAAACCGAGAACCTGCAGTCCTTTGACCGGTGTTCCTGGGAATGGATACCTTATAGTTCGCAAATAATTTTTTATTAATCTAAAATAACTACTTGTATCTTTAAACGTCTCAAGTTTCAAATTGGAAGTTTTTAACTCATAAATTGATTCAAGAACAGTTTTAATGAAAGGTGCAGTAAACGGATGCAAATTTGCCGGGCTTTTTTCTGATATAAAAGAAAAGAAATTCAAAAGTTTATCAGCAAAGTCCTCAATATTTTTTATATCTTCAAAGGGTCTAATTAATATATTATGAATTTCGCATAAATGGTTTCTAATCTGAACTTCATCAATCCCGAGACTATTATGTTTCTGTAGTTTCCTTAAACATTCACCAATAGCCAATTTATCTTGCTCAATTTCGCTCAGGGTTATGAATCTTTTCTGATTTTTCATAAATTTTTCTTCAAGCGTATGAAAGATTATTCTTGTAACATAACTTGCCCGATTAAAATAAATATTTTTTACATAAGGATGCAGTACAAAATTGAAGTACGCAGGCATATAATATCTATCTCCATCCCTGGTTTCTATAAGTTCCGAAAGAGTCTGAATTATTGCATAGACCGGAGTGCGTGAAATAGGGTAACCCATTGAAATATTGTAGTCTTTACCAATATATCCTAGGGTATGTTGCACAACGGGAAGAAGTGAATCAGCAAGAGGCAGGACAATTACATCTTTAAAACCAAAATCTCTTTTTTTATTTATCAGTTGATTCAGTTTAAAGACCTCGCCGTGGGTATCCATCGCCTGATAGAAATGTATTGTCGGAGGTTCCTTTTCCATTTCTACATCAACAACATCAAGTTTAAGGCTCTTTATTGTATCATCGATATCAGGTCCCTTCTGCAGAATAAATATTACCCTCTCATCTTTGGCAAGGTGTGATAACATTCTCCTTTCCGATCTCGTCAGGGCAAAAAGTCCGGCAAATAAAATTTTTTTAAATGGTTTAAAATCAATTTTATCAATTTCCTGTGCAACCTTTTGGTAACGCAGTGAACGGGTGGAAAGATTAACTGCCATTAATCTTTCATAAAATAACTCATAAAGTCGCGAAAGTTTAATTAAATTTTCTTTAATCCGGAGGGGGATATTTTCACCTGCAATCTCATCAATCTCTCTCAATTTTGAAGGACCTATTTCTTCTATGCACAATTCCTCAAAATCACCGAATAATTTGAAGCACCAGGGGAGGAATTCATCGAGATATAACTGGATTTCTTGTTTCGCAATCAAATTTTCACTTTTATTTAGATTGAATATAATCGGAACGCAGTCTATTGCCCCTGCGATACGGTCATTGCAACCAAGATAAGTAGTATATACAAAATCAACAAACTCATCCATTGATAAAATTCTGGGTGGGGTAAATGGCTGATTCAATTTATCCGCAATATATTTTCTTAAAAAATGACCGGGCCTCTTGCCCGGAAAAACGACGATAGACTGCGAAAGTTCTTCAGTATGTTCAAGTAAGAGATTCGCAGTGAATTCAATTATGTCTAAACCAGAAGAAAGCAAATAAGTATTTTTCATTTTACCTCATTTATTTTTCCGGTCTCAATAAATGCAATATATCCCTTCACCTCTTTTTGTGGATTTAGATTTTTTACAATTCTTATATAGTTTCTCAACTGGTTATAGTAATAATCAAGTTCATCAGTGCCGGTCTTGAAATCAATAATTGTGATACTTTCGGGATCAATCACAACACGGTCAATGCGATATAATAAGCCTTGTTCGTTAGTATATTCTATTTCCTGATATACCTCTCTACCGGGTTTTTCATTAAACCATTCCCTTGCTTTATCAATATTTAAAAAATTCAAAATCGTCTCTTTAATCCATTCAAACTCATAAATCTCTTTTGATTTTGTTAAAACCCGTTTCATAACTTCATCCAGTTTCTTATCAATATCACTCCCGACAAAATCTATCTGTGCCAGAATTTCGTGGAAAAACTCACCCTTTTTTGTCTCCAGAATCCGATTTATTGACCAATTCCTTTCCTCCTGTTCAACGAACTCTATTTCAAAATGTTCGGGTATTTTGATTTCTGTAGATTCAGGTCTGCTAATTGCCCTTTCAAGTGGAGCAATTTTCTCGCCGTCTTCAAATTCCTCAAAGAGATCGGTATAGGCATTGTGGTATCGGTCATCCCTTTTTATAACAATATTATACAATTCATTCATCGCCCGTGTATTAGCGACGTATAAAAGATTTAGTGTTTGAATCAATTCATCCAGATTTTTTTCGGAATAAATTCTCGCCAGTTTCGCAGATTTTTCCTGGAAACCCTTTATGATATAATAAATCTTAAGGTGTTCATCTTCTTTATCAAAAAACATATATTGGGGTCCCCCTCCTTCGTCATATATCATATTTATAACCACCGGGAAGCCGAGCCCTTTTGCCTTATGGAATGTCATCACCTTGACCGCATCAATGTAATCAGGAAGCATTATATTGAGAACAGATTCTTCCTGTTCTTCGGCAACAAGTTTTAAAAAATCTTTAATATTATTCATTCCCTTAGCCTCAATGAGACTTATTGCTTCAAGAAACCTTGCTAAAAAACCCGCTTCTTCTTTAAAGTTATCAAAGACCTTGAAGGTCCTGTAAATTTCAGAGATTAGGTCATAGAGTGGATAATATCCAACTTTATTAAAAATGTCTTCAAAGAATTTCTGCCAGAGTGAAGAAAATTCAAGACCATCTCTAAATTCTACATAAAGATTTGTTCCAGAACTCTTTTGGGCCGTTGCATCCATAATAAATGATAATATATCTTCGCGCTTAATTTCTCTGCCCCAGGATTTTACGGCACTTAAAAAAATATCGCCTGTGATGAAAGTAGCAAAACTCAGATTATCAATTGGTGAATCAAGAAATTGTAAAAGATTAACAATCTCCATTATTATCTTCCGTTTCTTGATGTTCAAAGAACTGAAGGAAGCAGTATCAATAGATTTCTCGGTTAACCATTCTACAATCTTCTCAATATGTCTATTTTTGTGAGCAAGAATCGCAATATCGCGGGGCTGATATCTTTTAAGAACATCATTTATTATTTCCAAGAGTGCATCCTTTTCTAATTCTTCTTCACTTTTATTCAATACAATTGTTTTTACATAACCTTGATATTTTTTCTTTGTTGTCTGCACATAATCGGTCAGGCCAGTTCGGTCTTCTTTAAGGAGTATTACATCCTGAATTTGTTTCAATTTATTTTTGAAAATGTTATCAACATAGGTGAGTATAACATTCCCACTGCGGAAATTTTCTTCAAGTGGAATGATGCGGGCATTATCAATAACATTGTCAGGTAAATATGAACTCTCATAACTGTCCCGGAACCTAATCTTCTGGACAATGTTTCGCATTATCCGATAATCCGCTTTGCGAAAGAGATATATTGCCTGTTTCATATCACCCACTGCAAAGAAAGAACCTCCCTTGGAATAAGCCTCAAATAGCAAAGGCTGAATATTCTCCCACTGGACGCGGTCTGTATCCTGAAATTCATCAAGCATAAAATGGTAAAGGGTATCACCAAGACGGTAATAAACTTCGGGGACATTATCCCGCCTGATATATTCCGAAAGTATTTTATTAATATCATCAAAATGGATAATCTCGTTTTTCCTTTTCTCAATATTTAACGCCTTTTTAAATTTTTCATAAAAAATACCATAGTGGAAATAATGTGAATTTGAATAAAGCACAGTAAGTTCTTCAATAATCTGGGGAAGTTCCTTGCAGATATTTTCCACGCTTTCATCAAGGGCGTTAAGCTGTTTTTTATTAAACCATAATGATACTCTATCAAATCCACCAATTAGTTCTTTTATGTTGCTTTGTTCCACTGCCTCTTGCATTGTCTTTTTTATCTTATCCTTAAACCCCAATTCTACGACCTTCTGATATATCTCAGTAATAAGAGCCAACCTTTTATTGATTTCGGCGAAACTATCTTCAAAAATAATTTTCTCCAATACCTTCCCTTCTTCTTTAAGGAATTCTGTAAATTTTTCAATTATTCTGAATTGTGGATTCCATGCAAACGTATTAGATTCCTGGTTTAAAAGTTCAAGAAACTGTTCTAATTCTTCTTGTACCGCTCTATCCTCCACATCCTTGAAAATAATAGCGAGGGCAGAATCAACAAGCACTTCATAGGATTCTGTAATTTCAGTCTCAAGTGGTATACCTATTTCATGTGCTGAGGAACGCAAAATCCGGCTCATAAAACTATCAATAGTCTGAATATGGAAATCTGACCAATGTTTGAGGATATTATCCAGTACTATTTTCGCTTGTTTCTTAATCTGTTCCGGGCTTAAACTAACAAGTTCCAAAGTCTGCCTTTTCTCTTCGCAGTCAATTCCCAATGCAAGTTTTTTCAACCAATCAAGAATTCTTTGTTTCATCTCTCTTGCGGCATTGTTTGTAAAAGTAATAGCAAGGATATTGCTGGGGGTATTATAAGGAATAACTTGTGAAAGTATATACTGGACATAACGCTGGGCAAGGGTGTGTGTCTTTCCTGTTCCTGCCGAGGCATCAATTATCAAAATATGTGGAAATTTTAAATTTGTATCTTTATCTAAAACTACTGTGCCTTTTTTCTTAGCCATCCCTATCCGTCCTTTATATTCGTAGAATTTATTAACGCGCTTCTTAAGGATATTATAAATAATTTTTTTAAAAAATCAATCAGAATGTAAAATAGTTGAGTCATCCACTTTTGTTCTAATTATTTTTGTGTTTAAACTGCTGATTATTAATTATGTAGTGGCCGAGATTGCTCGGCTTTTAAATATCTGCAGACCAAGGTCTGACACTACAAGTCTTAGATTATTAAATATTGACTTAGTAAAAATTTTATATATAATTAGACTTAAGTCTTAAAAGGAGATACAATGGAGATTAAAATCTTAAACCAATCAATCCTTGATTTTGATGGGGACATAATAATCGTAAACCTCTTTGAAGGCGTAAAGATACCCGGTGGTGGAACCGGTGCAGTTGATAAAGCCCTGGACGGTGCAATAACCGAAATGATAAAAAAAGAAGAGATTATTGGGAAACTCGGTGAAACCGCTGTATTCCCTACTTTCGGAAAATTGAAAGCCAGCAAGGTAATGGTTGTTGGCCTTGGTAAATCCGATAAATTCGGAATTGAAGAAATCCGAAAGGCAAGTGGTTCAGCCGCAATGGCTGCAAAAAGGGCAAAGGCAAAAAAAGTAGGAACGATTCTTCACGGCGCCGGGATTGGTGGGATTGACCCGGAAGTGGCAAGCCAAGCACTCAGCGAAGGTACGCTCCTTGCCCTTTATGAGTTCAATGTTTACAAAAAAGTTGAAAATAACAAAGGAATTGAAGAATTTTATATTGTTGAGATGGACAAAAATAAGATTGGAAATATAAAAAAAGGTGTCCATCTCGGCACTATCCTTGCCCAATCCCAGAATATTGCACGGGATTTTACCAACGAACCCGCAAACAATCTCACACCGGAAAAATTTGAGAAAAAGGTTAAAGATATCATCAAAGATCTGGGACTCAGCGAGAAGATCAAAATAACAGTGATGGATAAAAAAGAGATAGAAAAACTCAAGATGGGTGCACTACTTTCGGTTGCCCAGGGTAGTGAGAATGAACCGAGATTTATCGTTTTACGATATGAAAATTCAAAAGGCCCTCTAATAAGCTTAATTGGCAAAACGGTAACTTTTGACTCGGGTGGTATTTCATTAAAACCTTCTGAAGGAATGGGTGCAATGAAGGGTGATATGACGGGTGGTGGCGTGGTATTTGCAACGACGCTCGCACTGGCACAGGCAGATGCAAAAGTCAATCTTTTGACCATAATTCCGGCAGTGGAGAATATGCCTTCAGGAAAGGCATCAAGACCCGGAGATATCGTAAAGGCAATGAATGGCAAAACGATTGAAATAATCTCCACTGATGCCGAAGGCAGGATGACCCTTGCCGATGCTTTATGTTATGCAGAAAAAGAAGGGGCAAAGACAATCGTTGATATCGCAACATTAACAGGTGGTTGTGCAATTGCATTAGGTGATATAACTGCTGGCGTAATGGGAAATAATCAGGAATTGATAGATAAATTGATGGCAATCTCAAAAGATACTGGCGAGCGTTTGTGGCAATTACCACTATTTGAAGAATACGACGAAAAGATAAAGAGTGATGTTGCAGATATAAAAAATTCTGGGGGCAGGCTTGCATCACCGATTACTGCAGGAATGTTTTTAAAACACTTTGTGGAAAAGGCAAAATGGGTTCACATTGATATTGCGAGCAAAGAGTTTGCAGAAAAAGACCGATTCTATCAACCAAGGGGTGCCACAGGCTTTGGTGTGCGCACCTTATTTGAATTCTGTAGAAATAGTAAGTAGGAGCGATTTTCAACACGAAAATTTCCGGTTTGCATTAGCATAAACCAAACTTTCTACTTCCCGCTTATTAAGTTATTATGGTTAAAAGTATATCAAATACTTCGCCCTTATTGCCCCGACCTGATTTTGGAGTTAATGCCCTTGAATCCGAACTCACTTCTTGCCCGGATTACCATACCAGACATTATCGCGGACATACCTCACACGATAATAAAGGATAAAATAGGCCTCGTCTGTAATTTCATCTCCCCTTACGCGGTCCAGATAGTCCAGCAGGTGGGTAAGGACACTCTTGCACTGCTCTATCCTGCCTGTCCACAGATGGTCTAAGGCGTGATTGATTCTTCTTTTAATCTGCTCATATGCCTGCTCCCTTTTTATCCAGTGCAAATCATAATACAGGGTATCATTTTTTCTCAAAAGATGGATAAAGGCGCTATCCGAGCAATGCCCCCAGGGCCAGATTGGTTTCATTGGTGGTGGAAGACCGGGACCAACAGTCTTACCCACAATCCCCGGACCATAAGGGGTCAAGTCATCATAGCCATGGAGAGGGGTATCCGGTGCTTCGCCTTCAGGAAACCAAGGTAAGGGATGCTCACCTTCAGCATAATAGTCTTTAATATCGGGCATAAATGGCGAATGATAGGATAGATTTATTAATGAATCACCGGGCACAATATCAAAGGTGCTGTCACTACTTGACCAATCAATACCTCCTCTTCCAAGGCTACTTGAAACAACCGTATCTGGAGAACCGGGCATTGTCCTCATATGGATAAATCCAGCAACACTCGCACCCCAGTGAGGAATCCCAATATTCCTCGGATAGAATACTGCATAATCCGGTAATTTTTTAATTGCAAAGCACCATAGATTTTGCTCAGAGCTTGGAAGCGAAACGACCTTATAAGAGTAGATAAACCAACCCGGTGTTGTATCCTCAGCTACATTTGATGTTACTTTAAGAATAATTTTATCTCCAGTTATAAAATCACCGAAGAGAAAACTTTGTATTACGAGAGTTATTAAAGTCATCTGCTTCATCTTGCCTCCAATTGTGGAAAAGTAAGGTGATAGTGGTTGCCTTCGGTATAGACATCGCCAGCGTAAGTCCTTATTACGATTTTCTTAAAAATTCGTCCATTAACCGGTGTTCCTTCGGCTGTCACAAAAGGCACATCCACATTCCTACCCAGTCTGTGCGTGCTATGTGGCGGTTGCCAATTGCCATTTATATCAAATAAACCACCCCTGGGCAATGACATATCATTTATCCGAAGGCGATAACCAGTTGAATCTTTATAATCTGCTCCAATAAGCATAATACAAGCATTGGTATAAGATGTGCCAAAGTGATTATGGTCATCAGGCCAGCCAGGATGCCCATGATGGTATTCTGTTCCACCAGTTTTAATATACCACTCTCCAGCAAAAATCTCCAACAGCCCTAAATCCTTCACCATCACCTGCAGTTCCACACTATCACCGGTTTCTACATTCGGCATGTTGGAATAGGCAAAGATTGAATCCTTACCACCAAACTTCTCCGCCCGATAATTCGGCTCAAATAACCCATAATCGTCGGTAACCCCCGTAATCATAGGTTGATTATTCGGGAAGACACCGCAGGGACGATTGCTATTATGGGCATGACCACCACTATAACGAACCGAACGGGCATCTAATCGCACTGGAAAATTCCTAATCGGTATCCCCGCACGATTCTTCACACTCACCGAAACCCTTGTCGTAGCAAGGTTTACCGGCTCAACATCCGGATACCAGGGGCGAACTGTATCCGGACTCAAAACAATCCTTATCACCGGTGGCGCAGAATAGACAGTAATCATCTTTTCCATCCTATTACCACTATTATCCCTTATTATCCCGGTTATCTTAAATTCCTTGCCCCTCTCATAACCAAAATCATAACCCGTCGGAGAAACTTTATGCAATAATTGATGCCAGATTGTATCACAAAACTCATGCACAACCATACCTCCGGTCTCAACCTTCACTGAACAACTTGCCCAACAATTCTCTAAGGCAACAACCATTATAGAAGTATAACCACTCACTGAATCCCGGTCAATAGGCTGATAGAAATACACATCTATAATGTCATCAATAAGCTCAAATGGGTCAGTATCAAGGAGCAAGCCTGATTTATCTTCTATTGAAACCTGCCATTCTCCTGGATAATATGTGGGCCAGGCATAAAGCTTGCCATATAATTCATCCCAGACTGAAGGCCTTATACCCCAACCAATCATTGCATTCGGATAGGGATAGTTCCACACCCCGTAATTATATCCACCACTCTCATCCCAACCTTCATAAACCCAGGATGAACCAGTATAACGCCAACTCCCAACACAACCTTCTCTATACTCTCCAGTCATCTGACCGGTGATTGAATCATACACCGGATGCCGAAACCGCCAGATAAACTCATCACCAGCCACCGCATTGTAAATATTTATCTCATACAAAGTGGCAGTCGTCTCTGAACAATAAACAGAATTATCAGGATAAAACCAGGCATCGGAATGGGTATATCTTCCCGACCCACCACCTTCAACCGGCATATAAACCGGCACCAAAACATCTCCTTCAGTGCGGAGAATGATTTCTTCTTTTATTTGACTCAGGATGAATACAGAAATCAAAAAGGCCATCAGCACCCCCTTTATCTTATCACTACTATCTTTTCACTCTTAACAAACGATGGGGAAGTAAACAGAAGAAAATAGACACCTTGAGCAAGACCTTTGGTAGAGATAGTGATTACCCCCTCCTTCGTACTTGAATATTTATATTCATCTATCTTCCGACCACAAACATCAAAAATCTTTAGACTGGCTTTCTGAGAAAATGGTAAATGATAATAGACAATGAAACGGAATAAATCAGGATTAACGACCAAAAATTGAGGCACCATCTCCATCTCTTGGGATGATTTGGTATTTAACGAAATCTCTTTTTTCCATGTTTTCTTTTGAATGCGAATCGTAAAGCGAACCTTACGATTCTCTGTATTACCAAATACTTTGAACTTACACTCTCTCATCTCATCTGGGTAAAGATTTGGGATGAAGACTGAATCAGGTATAATTAACAGGTCCCGAGTAAATTCAGGAAAGACAACAATTTCATCAATGGTTCTTTTGAGATTTCCATTCTTTACAGTAAGAACGAAGTCAATCTCCCGTGCAAAGGAAAGCGTGTTAAAGACTAAACCCGATGATAAAAACAATGCTGCCAAACTTTTACTCATTTGACCTCCTTGGTTTGCCCCTTATTAAATAAATCTTTAAGGAAGGAAGAATGAAGAATCGCAAAATGACAAAACTGCATAAACGCAGAATTGAGATTGGTGTTGCAAATCCGTGTGAAATTACGGTAGGTAGGTAGGTAGGTAGTGGCTACTAATACCTATTAAAAGCATGCCTTATTTTATCCAGATAAAGATTTTTGTCAAGAAAAAAGTGTAGTACTTCTGGATACAGATTTTTACTACATTTACAAAGATTTGTATTTAAAATTTGTAGTAAATTTTTTGTAGCATATTTTCAAAAAGTTTTAGAAGAAAGAAATTAATGTGGATAACTTCAAGACTTAAGTATTAAAAAGGAGCATAAGAAAGAATAGCAGTGAATATAACCCCAAAAAAGGGAAAATACCTTATAGTAAGTAGGAGCGGTTTCCCAACCGCGATTAATCCGTCTTTCAAATAACCAAACGAGTTTACGGGCTGTATTCTTCATTTTCGGAACGATAATTGCCAAAAACTGATATTCCGCCTATCGCATAGATTTTATTATTTACTACACCAATTGCCAGTGCCCTTCTTGGTGTAGGCATTGCAGGCTTTGTTGTCCAGATATTTGAATTGGGGTCATATTCTTCATTTAACGAAAGGAAATTTTTACCATCAAATCCGCCGATTGCATATATCTTGCCATTAACAACGCCAACTGCCAAACCACCCCTTTTTAAAGACATATCAGTCTTTGTCTCCCAGGTATTCGTTGCCGGGTCATAGACCTCAACGACTGAAAGATAACCACTCTCATTGGCACCACCAATAACATAAATTTTTCCATTAACCACCCCAACACCAACCCATGCCCGCAAAGTCGGCATCGGCGCCCTGGTGAACCACTGATTCACGCCCGGGTCATATACTTCATTCGTTCCCAGATAATTTCCATTCGCATAACCACCGATCGCATAGATTTTATTGTCAACGACCGCAATGCCAAGACATTCCCGCGGAAATGACATCGGCGCCTTCGTTGTCCAGGTATCAGTTTGTGGGTCATACATTTCATTTGTGGAAAGTGCTCCACCGTTTTCACCACCAATAACATAGATTTTGCCATTTACTACTGCCGCGCCAGCTCCGTACCTTGGGGTGGGCATAGGACTTTTTGTCGTCCAGGAATCGATCATTGGATCGTATACTTCATTCTTATCGCAGTAGTAGGTATATTTACTGTATCCACCTATCGCATATAATTTTCCATCAACAACCCCTATTCCAAGGCCATCCCTTTTCGTCGGCATCTCTGCCCTTTTTACCCATGGTCCACCAACTCCCGTGATTACAATCTGTGCAGGAGATGACCAACCTGAAGTATCACCATTAATATCCATTGCCTGGGCACGAATTAGATAAATATCCGGTGTACTCCAAGAATGTTCTATTGTCGCAAACTCGCCAGATGCAGCTAAATCGCTCCAATCCGAAATTACGCCATCGCCCCAGTCAAATCTGATTGCCACACTATCACCATCTATGTCCGTTGCATGGGATGAAAAATTGTAAATTGAATCAACCAATCCACTTTCTGGTCCTGAAGGTGTCACCGGTATCATCGGGCTATTATTTTTGCCCCCGCAGGCAATTATTACCAATAAAATGGCAACAATGTATGAATATTGAGAAAATCCTGCCATAATTACCTCCTATTAGATTATAACAATTTTTTGTGAAAAATTTGTGAAAAAATGCAAAAGATAATAATCTTCAATATCACTGGACAATTAGAACAGGAATTTATTTTCAATAATCATAGTATTTTAAACACCAAAATTTCAACCACAGGATTGAAAACAGGGGTTTATTTTATACAAATTTTAACTGACAATACAACAAGTCAGATAAAAAAATTGGTTATTATTAGATAAATAGACTTCTTAAAAGACCGACCATTGTCATATGCTTTTGCTGCTGGTATAACTAAGATAATATTTTTGCGGCTTTGCGTACTAATCAGGAGGTCTTTTATGACTCTCACATATCCTGCGGAAGTGATAACCCTGGATTGATATTGTAACAGCAGTTGGAAATAAAGTCGGGACTTCTTCCTGCCTCCTTTTGTCTATTATCTATACTTTCTACTTCCCGCTTATTAAGTTATTATGGTTAAAAGTATATCAAATACTTCGCCCTTATTGCATCAACCTGATTTTGGAGTTAATGCCCTTGAATCCGAATTCACTTCTTGCCCGGATTACCATACCAGACATTATCGCGGACATCCCTCACACGATAATAAAGGATAAAATAGGCCTCGTCTGTAATTTCATCTCCCCTTACGCGGTCCAGATAGTCCAGCAGGTGGGTAAGGACACTCTTGCACTGCTCTATCCTGCCTGTCCACAGA
>JBDRVV010000029.1 GCA_039802005.1 candidate division WOR-3 bacterium | reverse complement strand
GTTTTAGGAGATGCTGGTGGTGATGAGTGGTGGGATTTATTGACGGATAATCGGCAGTTAGTGGCGAGTGGTGTATATGTCTTCCATGTTGATTCCAAGGTTGGTCAACAGACCGGCAAATTTGTAGTAGTACGATAATTGATTCTGCTTGAAATATTTATTGACAGATAAGAAACCATGAATATAATTCTATATGTATCCAATCCTTGTTATAGATGATGATGAATCCGTAAGAAACTTCCTTTTAGCCCTTTTTGAAGAAGAAAATTATACAGTGTTTTCTGCAGTAAATGGTGAACAGGCATGGAAATTATTTACACAGAACTCACCTATGGTGGTAATTCTTGACCAGCGACTGCCTGATATCAAGGGCATTGACCTTCTGAAAAAAATGAAAGAATATGATCCTGATGCAAATGTCATAATCATAACCGGTTATGGAGAGATTAAAGATGCAGTCAAGGCAATGGAAATTGGTGCAATAAACTATCTCTTGAAACCGCTCGACGCCCAGGAATTGCGGATCATTGTAAAACAGATTCAACAAAATCTTACAATAAAGAAAGAGCGCGACCTTTATCGTGATAAACTGCAGGTTTTGATAAGGGGAAAATTAACACCTTTAATATACAAATCAAAAAAGATGGATGAAATTCTGAGTCAGGTGAAAGAGGTGGCTAAAACAAACTCAACTGTTTTGTTAGAAGGTGAAAGCGGAACCGGGAAAGGACTTCTCGCCCTTTATATCCATCAGATAAGTAATCGCAATGATGGACCATTTGTAGATATTGATTGCACAACCATACCTGAAAATCTTCTTGAATCTGAGTTATTTGGTTATGAACCCGGTGCATTCACCGATGCCCGGAGAAGAAAAGAAGGCTTGGTTGAACTTGCCCATAGCGGAACATTATTTCTCGACGAAATCAGCAGTATGCCAATGCTGCTTCAGGGTAAATTGTTGAAGGTTATTGAAGAAAAGAGATTCAGAAAATTAGGTGGCAAAAAAGATATTATGGTAGATGTGCGAATAATAGTGGCAACAAATGAAAATCTTGAAGAAATGGTAAACAAGGGCTTATTTAGAAAAGACTTATTCTTTAGAATAAATACCTTTCCCATCCATCTGCCAGCCCTGCGCGAAAGAAAAGAAGATATCGTTCCCCTTGTTGAACACTTTTTAAGAGAAATTGCGAAGGAATACCATAAGGATATTCAAGGGATAACAGAAGAGGCAATGGAAATTCTGAAAAATTATGAATGGCCAGGAAATATCAGGGAATTAAGGAACACAATTGAAAAGGCAATAATCATTACTCGTGATAAATTTATAAAACCTGAAGATATAACCCTGAAATTCATTGAACCGCCAAAAATTGAACAGTCGTCTACTTTAAATTATAATGAGGCAATTAATAAACTTGAGAGCGAACTTGTGAAGAAGGCACTTTCCCAGACCCAGGGTAATCAAACCCGGGCTGCAGAATTAATTGGTGTATCAAGAAATTTTTTGATCCGATTAATGAAAAAACATAATATCAATCCTTTTGAATTCAAAGTTTGATATTGACTTCAATTTTAATCAGAATATAATCTTGAGAAAGGAGTTGATATGGCAACATTTATTCTTGCAACAAAATTATCACCGGAGCTTACCAAGGATTTAAAAAAGAGGGCAGAAATTGGCAGACAATGGATGGAGCGGGTAAAAAAGGATTGTCCTGATGTTAAATTCCTTGCCCATTATGCGCTATTGGGACCTTATGATTTCTTAGATATATATGAAGCCCCCGATGAAGAAACTGCAGCAAAGGTTTCAATGATCAGCCTTTCTGGTGGTGCTGTATCAGCCGAATCATGGACAGCAATACCATACAAGAGATTTATTGAATTGATAAAAGACCTTTAGAGATAAATGGAAGAATATATCTGTGTTCTGAGGTGCAAAGGAGGGATTAACGCAAAAGATTCATTTGTCTATAAAGGACCTAAAGATTGCTGGTTAAATTATACATTGTTTAGAGGGAACAAAGCCTGTGTATATGGCTGTCTTGGAGATGGACACTGCGTTGATATTTGCCCCAAAAAGGCAATTCAAATGAGTAAAAACAGATTACCGGTCATCAACCAGGATCTGTGTGACGGTTGTGGGCTATGTGTGGAAGAATGCCCCAGACATGTTCTTGCATTGGCACCACGTTCCCAGTTGATATATCTCGCCTGTAACTCAAACGATACTGAAGAAAGGGTAAAAAAATTTTGCAAATTTGGTTGCACCGGATGTGGGATTTGCGTAGAAGTCTGCCCTTATGGAGCGATAATATTAAAAGATAATCTTCCTATTATTGATTACCAAAAATGTAATTCCTGCGGAATCTGTTTTCATAAATGTCCATTGAATTGTTTTGTTGACCGTGCCGTGGCAAGACCTTATGGCATTATCTCTTTAAAGTGTGACGGATGTGGCGAATGTATCAAAGTATGTCAGTTCAAGGCAATAGATGGAATGCCGGGGCAAAGGCACACAATAGATAAATCCAAATGTATAGGATGCGGAAGATGTTTTGAAGTCTGTCCAATAAAGGCTATAACAATGGCTGGTGCCCTCGGATATACAAACGCTGCATAAAATTAAAAAGGAAAACAAAATGATAATAGAATATGCTAATTCCGCTCTTAAAAGCGCCGATATTGTCATTATCGGCTTCCCTTATGACCGCACATCATCCTTTGTTCCGGGCTCCAGGTTTGGACCGCGGTACATAAGGATGTGCACAGAAAATATTGAGTGGTTCTCACCTTATCAGAATCGATCAGTTGAATCTGTAAAGATTGCGGACCTTGATGATTATGAATTTGAGACTGATGACCAGTTAAAAGAAATGGAAGAAAAGGCATTTGAATTGTATAAAAAGGGTAAAAGGGTGATATTCCTGGGTGGCGAGCATACCGTATCATTTCCAATAGTGAAAGGCATAAATAGGGTTATCAAGAAATTTTCAATCATCCATTTTGACGCCCACGCTGATTTAAGAGATAATTATCATGGAGAGAAATTCAGCCATGCAGCAGCAATGCGCAGGGCAGGAGATATTATCGGGTTAAATAACATCTATCAATTCGGCATTCGTTCCGGTACAGAAGATGAATTTTATTTGAATAAAAATCTCTTTAGATTTGAAGCATTGAAACCTTTAAAAAAGATTCTCAAAAAGATCCCCGACCCTATTTATATAACAATAGATGTGGATGTTATTGACCCTTCACAGGTTCCCGCCGTCGCAACACCTGAACCTAATGGAATAACCATTAAGGAGCTGATAGATTCCCTGCTACTTTTAAAAAATAGAAAGATAATTGGTGCGGATATAGTGGAATACAATCCCCTTGCTAGTTCCCCCTACGCATCTGGTTCGGCAGTTGCGGTTATTTTGAGGGAGTTAATTTTGATAATGAGTAAATAGAAGTTCAAGGGAGAAATTATGTTTGTCCTTTTATTTATCATACTTAATCAAAATTTTTCTGATTTTGAAAATAAACAGGTCTTTTACCCTGAATCAGTCTTTGCCGAATCAACACATTCATATAATGTCCTCCACTATTTGATAAATTTGCATCTGCCCATGAATTCTCGCTATCTTTCAGGTGCGGTTACTGTTGCAATGCGCAGCAATCTGAATAATTTAAATCAGATAGACCTATATTTATCAGGATTGAGCGTTGATTCAATAAAGGTGGATGGTATTTCAGCTACTTATGCGCACATTGCTGACACAATTTTTGTAAACTTACCCCATTCTTACAATCTTGGTGATTCATTCAGCGTTATGGTTGGATATAGCGGGACCGGGACAGGTAATATGGGCTATCTATTCTATCAAAACCTTCATCCAATTTCTTATACCCTGGGCTGTCCATTTGCGGAGAAGAAATGGTTTCCCTGTTATGACCGATTGTGGGACAAGGCTGATTATGGAGTAGAATTTTATATTACCGTGCCCGACTCTTTTACTGTCTGTGCCACGGGGGAATATCTCGGTAAGACCGTATCCCAGGGTTATGCTACATATCACTGGAAACATAATTATCCAATTTCACCCTATTTGATACATTTTGCCTCAAGCATATATAAGACATATTCTGACTGGTTTTATCCTGCCCCAGGTGAAAGTATTGAGATAAAATATTATCTCTGGCCCGAAGATACAATCTATGCACCAACTGCATTCTCTCTGACGACCGATATGATTTATTTTTACGATTCTCTATTTGGTGACTACCCGTTTGAACGATATGGTATGAATGTCGTGAGTCCGTTTTATTACGGTGGAATGGAACACCAGACGATGAGCACAATCCACCGGCAATGGATTATAAACAATGATTATTATGGAATGGCGCACGAACTCTCCCATCAGTGGTGGGGTGATATGATAACCTGTTTTGGCTGGCAGAATGTCTGGCTCAATGAAGGATTTGCCACATATTGTGATGCACTCTATCTTGAACGCCGAGAAGGACATCAGGCATTCATAAATACTATGATTAGTAGACTAACCAGTTATTTTGGTGCAGAAAATGTAAACCCCCACCCTATTTACAATCCACCGTCAAATCTAATCTTTTCGTGGGGACACAGTTATTGTAAAGGATCCTGGGTCTTACATATGATTCGTTATCTCTGTGGCAGTGATAGTATGTGGCTTGAGTTGCTATCAACATATCGCGACTCCTTTGCCTATAAGAATGCCTCAACCGATGACCTGAATCGTATAATGAATCAAGTATTGGGTAATAACTATGACTGGTTCTTTAATGAATTTGTCTATGGAATGGGTTATCCTTATTACCGAGTAACCTGGAACAAAATCTATGAATCACCAAACTGGCGTTTGACGCTTGATATCACCCAGATCCAGACAATCGGTCCCGCAGTCTTTCATAATCCCCTGCCGGTTGGAATACATTTCTTAAGTAGTGACACAATAATAACCCTCCAGATAAATCAATCACCCCAACATTTTGAATTTCTCGTAAATCAAGAACCAGTATCAATCGTTGTTGACCCTGAACGCTGGATAATTCAGCAAAATATCGTTACCGGAATAGATGAACAGAAACATGAATCACTATCAGAGAGAATAAATATTCCAACTATTATGCGCAAAATAAATCTTGAATTTAAACAACCGAAGGAGATTGAAATATATGATGCGAGTGGCAGACTCGTATTTAAAAACAATACTGAAAAATTAAAATTTGAACCCACAGCATCAGGTGTTTATTACATAAAGTCGGCTCATACTTTAAGAAAGGTAATCGTAATAAAATAAAAAAGGGGAGCAGACGCTCCCCTTTTAACTGAATATCCAGTTTATGCTGCTGGTCTTGCCAGTTTGAAATAGTGCTTTACCTTCCATCCTTCGCTCAAAAGAATAAAATAGCCATCATATCCGTTTGGGTCGGGTTGGGCAAAGAATTCATAGCGGACAAAGATTGTCTGATCAAACTTTGCCCAGTTGTCTTCGGTAGTACCAGCACCATCATCACCAAATTTGAATTGGGCTGATAGTCTAATATCTGAAGAAGTTGTTATGTTTATCAATGCTGCTTCTGTGACCGTGCTATTATCAAATTCATAGCGATACCAGGTAGAATTCCAGTTCCATTTCAAATCACCAGTCACATGGGTTGTATCAGGAATGCCGACCACTGCGCGGAACCATATATTTCTATTATCAGCAAGCAATCCTATGTCCATCTTTATGATTGTATCATTGGCATGCGCGGAATCCCAGATATCAGGGGTAAACATAAGATAAAGATGTCCCGAGTCAATAGTAACCCCCTGGCTGTCAACCGGAAATTTTATAACAAACCTGTAGTAAAGATCCGCCCACTCCTCAGGCACATTATATGCTGCCGGACCTTCCCATAATGGTGGTGCACATAGATAACTACTACTGTAGGCATCAACATCAGTCATCATTCCAAGCATGGTAAGACCCTGGATTAGATTGTTTGCCTGGTAAAGTTCATCCTCATCTACCTTTTTACCACAGCCTACAAAAAACACCAGCAACACAGCAAACCACACAATAACGAGTTTTGGCTTCATATTACCTCCTTTTTTGCCAAATAACTACTTCTAAAAACCTTATATGCAAAATCTGTGCCAGATTTGTATAAAAAAACTCCTGAAAAACAAAGGTTTTTGTTATCATTTTTCACAACAAATTTTACAAAAGTATAATATATTGCACAAAAATATAACTAAATATACCCCTGTCGGGTTCAAAATATACCCGACAGGGGTATAGTCATTTAGCCAGTTATCTTACAAGAACTGCCTTCCTGGTCAATGGTTCTGTTCCAGTATCAAGGGTTACAAAATAAATACCCGCAGAAACCGATTTCCCATTTTGGTCTTTGCCGTTCCAGCGGACCGTATATGTACCTGGTTCCTGATATTTGTTAACAATGGTTTTCACAACCTTTCCGGTTATATCATAAACAACCAGTTTAATTTTTTCTGCGTTTGTGACGGTGTATTTTATGGTTGCGCCATTTCCAGTGATAAAGTTAGGTTGTAGCTCTAATTTGGGTACAATGGATTTATTTGAACTTTCTTTTATGCCATATTGAGGTAGAGGAATGACTTTAAGCCTTATCATAAAATCACCACCACTCGTTGGATTTCCCCACTGGTTATTTTGATATATCCACATATTCTGCTGGTAATTCAATGCCGGGTCCATCAAACAACTGACTGTGTCTGTTCCAATCGGTGGTCCAATTATAAACCCAACTACCGCACCAGGCACTACCCGAATATTGGCATTGGTTATCTCTTCACTGTACCAATCATATCCTGGGGATTGGAGATTGGGTTTTGTATAAATCAATGATCCGGGCGCTCCGCCAGTACCGATCGCATAAACCTTTAAATCAAAATATCCTGCCCTGCTGAAGAAAAATTTTACTTCGTGGAGAAGCCCACTGTCAATGCCTGCTGGAGCAAAATCAAATCTCACGAACATTCCCGAACCAATACTCAATCCACCCGGTATCCAGTACGGCTGTCCATCATCGTAAAATAGTGTAATTGCACTTGTTACTTCAAAATTATATGTCTGGGTATTGGCGCCATTACCTGCATTATCAACCGCTCTTATGTAATAGTAGATATCGGTATGATAGTGCTGTGGTGGTATGGTTGTCTCATAGATATCGGTTCCGACTTCCTGCATTGTCAGTTGATTCCAGGGACCATTCTCAATGCGATAGTTTAGAATCACTGAATCGGGATTAACTCCGCTACCCGGGTCAGTTATCGTCGCCGTTACGATATAACCATTTGTTGTATCCGGTGTATCCTCAAGTGGTGCGTGTTCAATCGTAGGTGGCTGGAGGTCTGCAGAGGGGGTAGATGCTACTCTGATATCATCAATAAAGCAACCCTGCCCACCATCAAGTGCATCATAGGCAAATACAAAACGAATCTTGATTTGGTTTCCAGGTGCGGCATAGCCGAGTGCCATAAGATTGAGTGAGGCGACATCAACCCAGTTTGGTCTTGTATCATAACAATATGCCCATGCATTTCCTAATAGACCTGTGTTAGCAAGACGCTGGTCATAGGTGGGGATTAAATGTCCTAAATGAGATGCATCAACCTGTGTCCAGGTTGAGCCATTGTTTGTTGTAATTTGCAGAATGAATCCATCAAAGTTTGTTGCATTACCTTCAAAATCACCCCAGTAAGAGAATGATACAAAGAGTGAATCCCAACCAGTTAAATCGATTGTTGGTGATTCAAGACAAACGCCATTACCAGGATTTTGACCCGGTGAAGGATAGAGCGCAACATCATTGCTCGGGTGTCCAGGATAACGATAACCAGAATGTGCTGGTGCCTGTGGTCCATAATTATTAGTTGTATCCCTCATACCAAAAGTCAGCATCTGGACACTACCCGGATAGCCGTATGTGGTCCAGGGTGCAAGATCTGCCCTTTCAAAACTATCAACAAATTCCTGTCGTGCTGCAAATACAACGGACTCATTTTTTTCAACAGATTGGATCTGATTATTTTTTGTTTCTGCGTTTTTGGTTGAGCTGATTCCATATAAAGAATAAGGTAGTGTAAGCAAAAGTGCTATAACCAAAAACCGAAGACTTATCTTAGTGCCTTTCATTAATCCTCCTTTCTTTTTAAAAGTCTTCCCCAGTTCCCAATGGCCCTGGTAGCGAAATCCACATAATAATTATATTTAATATTTCTGTCCTGTCAATGATAAAATTGGGTTTAATTAAAAAAGAGGTAAACCAGTTAAAGATGATACACTTTCCCGAACTTTTTCTTTGACCTTATTCTGGGCATCGTTGAATGCCGCAATTATCAAATCCTGGAGCATATTGATATCTTTTTCTTCAATGATCTGCGGTTCAATCTTTACTGAAAGCACATTATGTTCCCCGTCCATTTCAATACGCACCATCCCTCCACCTGCACTACCTTCAACCCTTATCTTTTTTAATTCTTCTTGCAATTTTTCCTGTAATTTTAACGCCTGTTTAAAAATATCCTTCATTCTTTATACCGATTAATACAGGATGATATCCATTTATCTAACTTCTTCTCCATCAAACATTGATATTATCGTATCTGTTAGATCATTGGATTTCTTCTGTGGCTCAACAATATTTATTTTCAAAATTACATCCTGCCCGATAATACTTTTCAATGCCTCAATTAATAATTTTTGATGTGCCGTCAACTCTTTATGCTGGAAATCATTATTTACAATTATTTCAACATTATTCTCATTTATCTTTAATTCCGTTTGATAGATTATTGCAGAAATTTTCGGGCTTTTTTTGCTAAGATACGCAATCAATTTTTCTTTACTGGTCAAAACCTTCTGCGCCTGGAATATATCCTGGTTGTTTTTTATTGACTGAATCTTATTGTTTGTTTGTGAATTCAAGATAAACTGGGCAAAAAGCAATTCAAGCGCAATCCTTGGATTTATTGATCTTTTTATGACATCCTCGGATCTCAGACTGGTTTCAATTAAATTTATAATTCGTGCCTGATCCAGATTTATACTTTTCAAAAGATTGAGCTCTTCGGGCGATGATTCAATCAGTTCATAATCAATTCCAATATGGGCAAGTAAGGTCTTTCTAAAATAACCCACCAATCCTTTATAGATCTCAAGAACATCCGCCCCTTCTTCAATGCCTTTATTCAACAATAAAATCATTCCTGCAAGGTCATTCTGGACGATTTTATTCATCAATTCAATATAAAAGTCAACACTCAGAAAGCCAATGAGTTTAAATACATCCTCCTCGGTTATCTTACCTTCAGAGAAAGAAGTCAATTGTTCAAGAATGCTTTCGCCATCGCGGATACTACCATCAGCCCTCAGGGCAAGATAGTATAATGCCTTATCAGTTATTTCAATTCCTTCCATTTGAGCAATTTTCTTTAACCGCTGACTGATTTCAGTAATGGAAAGGCGCTTAAATGTAAAACGCTGGCATCTTGAAACAATCGTTGCGGGTACCTTCGCGGGGTTTGTTGTTGCAAGTATAAAAACAACACTCGGTGGTGGTTCTTCAAGCGTTTTTAATAAAGCATTGAACGCCTCAGGTGTAAGCATATGGACTTCATCAATGATATAAATTTTGTACTTACCATGAAGCGGGGCGTATTTGATGCTTTCCCGTAGATTTCTTATTTCATCAATACCACGATTTGATGCACCATCAATTTCTATAACATCAATGCTTCTACTCGTTGCTATCTCTTTACAGGATGGACACTCCTGACAGGGATTAACTGTCGGACCATTTATGCAATTCAAACTCTTGGCAAATATCCTGGCGGTGGTTGTTTTTCCAACACCCCTCGGTCCGGCAAATAGAAATGCATGACCTATCGCACCACTGTTGATTGCGCCTTTAAGAGAAAGGACAATATGATCCTGTCCTGTCAGTTCATCAAAATTTTGAGGACGATATTTTAATGAAAAAACCCTGTGCGCCATAATTATTGGTATCTGGCTAAATAATTAAATGATTGAAAAACTTCTTCAATTCCTATTTTCCGTTATCTAATCATTTTTCCCTATTATCCGGTCGTGCAACCCTAATTCGCCGGCCATTCCAGGAACAGCAGGGTAAAGAACTCAGCCCAGGCTCCCTTATGACCAGCCCATTTCTACTTACCGTTGCTTCCTTCCGGACCTGGCGGGGTTTGTAGACGGTGCTTTCATAAGACCCGAGCGTCAACGCCCTTTGATCCATGCTGTTGCCCCTGAAATCACCTGCTCCATAGGGCATTCACCCCGCATAAGCGGATTTCGGGTCATCCGCCATTCTGATGGCGGAGTCAGGGCACCGCTAGCTCCCCGTTTAGCACGACCGGAATTACCTTCTGAAATCTGTTTTCTCAAAAAGAAATTCCTGGGGTTTTATACCACAGGTTCCAATACCATTTCTTACCAGATAAGTCTGGAATCCTTCTATTGCCTTTAGATCAACCTCTGCGAGTCTCTGGAAATCAGGCATTCTTATGCTTGCAAGGAATGTAGGATCTGATGGCCAGTCATTATTCCTCACAAGAACTTGCTTTCCAATCTCAGGATGGAGTCGGATATAGCCGAGCACTCCATCAATTACATTTTTTAATCTGAATGAAGCAAGGCGTTCATTCTGGACAAAACTCTTACGCATAACGATCGCAAGATAAGGCATTGAAGGCATAATGTAACGATTAACCAATCCTTCATCAAGAACAGTATCACCTGAAAACAACAGATAACTTCGGTAAGGTTCAAGAATGAAAATTGCATCCACCTTTTTTGTTGATAGTGCAGTTGGCAATTCTTCAACGCTTAAAGGAACCCTGGTATATTTCGTGAGTTTTTCAATCGCAAAGTTTGGCGCAATTAGATCAAATATATAGGAATCATCATTGAGATAACCTATCTTCTTTCCATTTAGGTCCTTAAGAAACTTCATTTTCGTACCCTTTGGAATTATGACTGCATCTGCAATTCCCTTGAATGTGATTGTTCCCACTGCCTTTACAGTATCGCCATTTATACTCGGTGAGATTAAAAGTTTATACCATGGAACCGCACAAACATCGTAATTTCCATTTTTTATTCCCTCAAGTGGGTCACCTTTGATATCCACAAATTCAGGTGCAATTTTCTCAAGTTGAAAATATCTTCGCGTGGTATCAATTTGCGCAACATAAAAAGCAATTCCACCAAAGGATTTATCAACACCAATACGAATTTTGACAGGCTGTGCTTCTTTATACTGGGGATACCCGACAACGAATAAAAGCGCAACTAAACCAAAGAAGATCAGGATATTAAGAATTGCCTCTGTCGTCTTTGTGCTCATTTTTTCTCCTTTGATATCTTATCTGCCTTTTGCAGGTATTCCCAGGATTTTTTTGTATTACCTATTTCACGATAGGCATATGCAAGGTTTGTCAAAACTTCAATATTGTTGGGTTCCAGAGGCAGTGCTTTTTCTTCATAAATTTCAATCGCCTTTTTATAATTCTTCTCCTGGGAATAAGACACACCGATATAAAACCAGGCAGGGAAATCATCGGGTTTTACTTCTACAAGTTTTTCTAAATATTTTCTCGCTTCAGACCACTTACCCAATCTAATCAGAAGCTCACCGAGGAAATAAAGGGCATCTACGTCTTCGGGCATAAATTCTGCAGACTTCGCGAGATTTCTCAGTGCAAGCGTATCATTTCTTGTATTAAGATAAACAACACCGGTAAGATAATATGCCCTACCCAACCCTTCGTTTTCCTTTACAAATTTTTCCACATTTTTTTCATGGGCTGACAAACCATCATCATATCCGAGTTTTACTTTAATGAACTGGTCTAACGCATCTTTTTTACCTTCCTTCCACAATTTTACCAGTTCGGCGCCAAGATTTTGATTGAATTCTACATTTTTAAACAACAAATTTTTATACTTGGTATACTCTTTTTCAAATGTTTTTATAGAATTATTTAAGTAAAAAAGACAGGAGTCGTATTTCTGTTGATCAAAATAAACCCTGGCAATGAAATAACTTGCTTCAGCATTTTCCTTATCAAATTCAAGAACCCTTTGGTATACGGACATTGCTTTTTCTTTTTCACCCATTTCCACATACATATTTCCTTCAAGTATATACTGGCTCGCATTTTCTGGGTCAAGTCTCTGGGCGAATTTCAAGTTTACAAGTGCCTCATCATAATTTCTGTCTAAAAATGCCTTGTAAGCAGTGCTATAAAATATCTGCCAGTATGCAGATACATTATTACCATTTTCATCAGTTTTCAACCATTTTATAGTTGCCAACGAATCTTTTTTGAAACCGGCCTGAAAGGCCTTGCTTGCTTCCGGATAATTGCCTAAACCAAGTTCTGCCTTACCCAAGAGGCAATATGCCTCATAATCGTCCGGTGCGATTTTTATTCCTTCCAATGCCTGTTTTTTTGCATTTTCATAATCCTGCTGCCCAATATAAATCTTACACGCATTTTTCCATGTAGGTGGACATCCTAAAAATAATAAAACCACCACCGGTAATATAATAGTAATTGCTTTTTTCATTATTTGCCTCCTTCAAGGTTATTCTATATAAAAAAAATTCAAAGTCAATAGTAAACTTCACTCTTGATTTTTTAAAATTTATGTATATATTTAAATTAATGGACGGAATAATTGGCAGAGCCTGGGCAGAAATTTATCTTGATCGGCTCGCAAATAATTTTAGATTGGTAAAAAAAACCGTTGGCAACAAAAAAATAATGGCAGCGATTAAAGCCGATGCCTATGGTCATGGTGCAGTTGAAATCGCAAAAACACTCCAGAAACTCGGCGTTGATATGTTTGGTGTTGCAAGTATTGAAGAAGGGATTGAGTTGAGATTCGCGGGAATCAAAACAAAGATAGTGATATTGAGTCCCATTATGGATGAACAGATTGATGAATGTATAGAATATAATCTCATTCCAACAATTTCAGAACTTGCATTCTTTGAAAGATTGAACAGAAAACTAATGCATTACAAAAAGCCGATATTGGTGCATATTGAAGTTGATACCGGAATGACGCGCACAGGATTTCCTTATGATAAAACCATTGATGCATTAAAAAAAATTTTGAGTTCACCTTATATAAAGATAGAAGGCATATTCTCCCATTTTCCCATGGCAGATACAGACGGGGCATTTTCCAGGGAACAGATTAAAAAATTTTCATACCTGCTTGCGCGTCTCAATACAATGCATATAAGACCAAAATTCATTCACCTTGCAAATTCTTCTGGTATATTTCGCTATCCACAATCCCATTTTAATCTGGTCAGACCGGGAATCTCTCTTTATGGTTTAAGATCTTCCCCTGAGGTTAACTACAAAGCTCATTTTAAACCGGTGATGAGTTTGAAGTCAAGGATTGTTAACATCCATACTGTCCCCAGAGGTACCCCAATAAGTTATGGTCATACCTACCGCACAAATAGAAAGAGCCGTATAGCAACCTTGAGTGTTGGTTATGGAGATGGTTATCCCAGGATGTTATCAAACAATGCGGAGGTTCTTTGTCATGGTAAGAGGGCAAAGATCGTTGGAACAATATGTATGGATTTGATGATGATTGATGTGACCGATATCCCACAGGCAAAATTAAGAGATGTTGTCACACTCATTGGCAGGGATGGCAAAGAAGAAATAAGGGCTGAAGAGGTGGCGCAAAAGTGCAATACAATAGTTTACGAAATAACCTCGGGTATTGGTCCAAGGGTTGCCAGGGTTTTTAAAAATAAAGATAAAATAGTGAGCATAAGGAATTTGTTAGGAAGATGGCAGAATCATATAAACCTAAGTAGTTGTAAAAAATATAGAAAAGGAGGTTAGTATGAAGCGATTGGCTTTGCTTCTGGTCTTTGTCTCCATATTTGCCCAGGAGACAACCCATACGGTAAAACCCGGTGATACACTCTGGGATATTGCTGGGTTTTACTATCAAAATCCGTTCTTATGGCCCTATATATGGCGGGCAAATCTCACCAAGATTGAAGATCCACACTGGATATATCCTGATCAGGTCTTTGTCATTCCACCCTCTCCTGAAGAATCATTAGGGATGGTTCCCGCGCCCGAAACACCAACCGAGGTTGCACCCGAGGTAGTGCCTGAAACATATACATATATTCCAGCACCAAGTAAGAAAACCGCGGAGATTGTCTCAATGGTGAAGCCCGAGGAAAGAATATTTAGTGAAGACCTCATTCACCGTGCAGGTTTTATATTGACTGAAGAACTACCTTACTGGGGTAAGATAACGGGAACCGAGCCTTCAGGCGAGGTTAATATCTCAGCATATAAAACAATTTACATTGACCGTTCAGCAGATGTGAAAAAGGGCGACATCCTCACAATTTACCGTCCAGGCAAAAACATTAACCATCCAAAGACAGGTGCATTTTTAGGTAAAGAGATTATCGTTTTGGGAAGGGCAGAAGTTGAGGAGGTCGGGCAAGGAGGTTCAAGGTGCAAGGTGATCGATTCCTATGACATCATTAGAAAAGGTGATTTCTTAACACCTTATCAACCCCAGCTTGCTCCAGAGAATGTCACGCTTGTGCCTGCCACTCAAACACTTGAAGGTTATGTCGTAGAGGTGAAGACATATCACACATACTCAACCCCACCCCATATTTTTGTATATCTTGATTTCGGTGAGAATTCGGGTGTTGCAGTAGGTGATATTTTTGATATCTATCAGGAAAGGGTTGTTGGCGGAAAGAAAATGCCCGATTTCACAGTCGCCAAAGTTCAGGTGGTTAGCATCTTTGAAAGGGCATGTGTAGGCCTTCTCAGATGGGAAGAAAAAATACCCGTGATAAAACGCGGTGAGAAATGTCGTCTGGTTATGGAGGCACGATGAAAGAGAAGGAGGCATTAAGCCAGGTCTACCTTTTCCGGGAATTGACCCCGAGTGAAATGGATATACTTATTTCTATCTCAAAAGAAAAGCGGGTAAAGAAAAATGAAGTGATCTTCAAAGAAGGAGACATTGGTGATGCCTTTTATTTGATTGTCTCGGGTAGTGTCAGGATTTCTACAATTGTTCCCGGTGTAGGTGAAGAGGCATTGACGATACTGCGCGAAGGAGAATATTTTGGTGAAATGGCTTTGATTGATGATGCCCCGCGTTCCGCATCAGCGATTGCCAATGATGATACAATTCTATTGGTAATTGGAAAAGACGATTTTCGCAGACTCCTTGCCAAGGATACAGGCATTGCATATAAACTTCTTTGGGTTTTTACCCGCACCCTTTCAGCACGGTTGAGGAAAACTGACGAACAGTTAAAAAGTATCTTTTCTATAGCGAAGACTTTTTAATCAAAGGGGTGATAAAAGGTAGATACTGAAAATCTTTATAGAAATGGGTAAGATAGTAGTTTTGTTATTTGCTCTATCCCTGATCGTTGAAAGAGTTACCGAGAAAATTTTATATGTTATTCCGAATAGCAAAAACAAGTTTTTTGCCTGGATTTTAAGCACAGCGCTTGGATTGATAATCTCCTTTTCATTCAGATTTGGATTTATCAGAGAATTGGGGTTGGCGACCAGCTCAAATTTGAGCCAGTGGGTTGACTATTTTATAAGTGGACTTTTAATTGCCTGTGGTAGTGAACCGGTTCACTCCATAGTTGAGGGATTGGCATATAAAAAGGATGAATTGAAAAGGAAGGCAAAAAATGTTTGAGATATTTGCTGGAAAGGATCCCCAAAAGGCGTATCAGCGTGCTCAGGAATATATCAAAGAAGGTAAGTTAAATTCTGCAATCAAGGTTCTTGAGGATAATTTAACCGAAACCGAAGAAGCATTTCCTTTATATTTAGAACTTGCCCGTTTATATTTTGAAAATCAACAAAGGGCTGAGGCAGTGGAAACACTCAGAACTGCCCAGGTGGTAGCACCTTCCCGAACTGATGAAATCATAGGATTGCTTTCCGATTATTTTTTCCGATATACATCAATAGATGCAGGCGATTTTTTACTGCAATTGTATGTGAGTCAGGAAGAATACGATGAGTTGTTCAAGGTCTTAAGGGCATTCAATGAGCGAGAGGTAAAATTACTCATAAATCGTTATGAGAAATTAAAACAGGGAATAGCGACAAAAAAGATATTTTCAAAAAGGGATTTTGAAAATCTCATTATATACGGCACAATAATCTTCACATTTCAGGACGGCAGGACTGCACTTGAGAATATTGATTTCCTTCTGAACACAGAAGGATTTCAAAAGCAGATTCTGGGATGGGCGCGGGCAATTGCGCGTGAGCGGTTTAATGATCCCTATGCCGCACTACTATTACTTAAAAGTTTAGTATATTCGGGCAACGCACCAGAGGCATTGAGCCAGGCGCAAAGGATCTATGAAAAATTTCCAGATTTTATTGACCCGTTACTTGATACCCTTATTACCGTCCATCCACCACCCGACTTAGAAAATAGTTTCAATCAATTTGTCACCGAACTCTATGTAAAAAAAGGCGACCTTGATGCCTCCCTGGCAAGGCTTGAAGAATTATTAAAAAAAGACCCATCAAAGATTGATGATGTAATAAAAACGCTCCGTGAGTTACAGCGTATGAATCCCCAGAATTTAAAGGTACTATTCAGCCTTGCTGATAATCTTCTCAATGCAGGAAGAATTTCTCTGGCAATCACGGAATTTGATAAAATTCTTGAAATTGACGCTGAACAATATTCCACAGTAATGCAAAGATATGAGAAGGCATTTGAAAAAGAACCTAACAATCCACTTGTAATACAGGGATTGGTCAATTTCTATTTGAAACAAAAAATGATTGATGAGGCAATAAAGGTGATTGATCGGGCATATAAAATTGACCGTGGCCTCATAGATGAATATATCCAGAATCTGAATTCTATACTGGAACAGATGCCCGAAAACTTTTATGGGCTCTACCTGTTAGGATTATGTTATAGCCACAAAGGTGAGGATGAGAATGCCTCAATCATATTTGAAACCCTTCTTGAAAATGAAAAATACGACCTGGTAAATCAGGCATTGGACGAGATTTTGAAAACTAAACCGTCTGATCCAGTCTATCTCGTACTCAAGGCAAAGGCGCTTATTAATCTGAACAAAGATGATGAGGCATTTGCATTGATCAAACCCCACATTGATGAAGAAAATATAACAAATTTTATCTCAATACTTGATGCGATATTGAACCATAAACCAGCATTGGCAAAGGATATAATAAAAATATACAATGACTATCGTGAGCGTGAACCTATTTTATTTGATATTGCAATTGCCCGTGGTTATGCCTACTCAGGTGAAAATGAGAAGGCAATTAAAAAATTTGAAGAACTTCTTGCCAATGACGAAACCAAAGACACAACAAAACGCGCACTGCTTGAAGTAATAAAAGAAAGACCGAAGGCAGTTCCATTACTTCTTACTGCGGCAAGAATATTTTTGAAAGATGGAGAGATTGAAATTGCAACCCAATTCTTTAAAACCGCTCAAATGGTCGATCCCAAGGCATTCTTTGAAATTATAGATGAATTTTATGATACATTGAAGGCATTTCCAAAAGATCGAGAGGTCTGGGTATTATTAATTGACACATTCTTTAATCGTAAACTCTACGACCGGGTTATTGAAGAAGCAAAAAAGGGTATAGAAGTCTTCGGTAACCAGGCACAGTATTTCAACCTCAGGTTAGGACAGGCACTCGTTGAAAGTGGCAATCTAAGCGATAGTGTAAGGCCTTTAATGCTTGCCCTTGATGGTGATACAGATTATTCAAATGAGGTCATTAGTTATCTTGATAAGATTCTTGCCGTGGATAAAAGCAATGTCCCTGCGCATTTTGCCCGGGGTAGGGCGCTGGCAAGGGCAAAACGGATTGATGAGGCAGTTGAAGAATATCTTTTGACGGCACGAATCGTGCCCGCGAGGGCTGAATATGTTTTGGATGAATTGAAGACAATTTCTACAAAATCCATTGCCAATCCCAAGGTGATATTTGCTATGGGGGCGATTGAAATAAATTTAAAGAAATATTCTGAAGGCATAAAACATCTTGTGCAATCCTGTGAACTGGACAATAACCTTGTTTCCCGGGTTTTGCCTTTACTTGAAAAATTAAACACCCAATTGCCGTCTCCTTTGTTGTCATTCAATCTGGCAAGGGTTTATTATCTGGCAAATTTGAAATCATCAGCAATAAAGTTTTTCATAGATGCCCAGGAAAAAGAGCCTGCTTTCCGTGAACCTGCAATATCCGAAATGAAAAGAATATGTAATGAGGAACCCCAGGATATTGAAGCGAGGAAAGGACTGGCACAAATTTATCTTAATTATAATAATCTTGAAGATGCCCTTTACACAACTGAAGAGGTATTTCAAATCGATAAAAATGAAATACGCTGGGTCAAAGATTTCGTAATGCAGATTCTCTCAAAAAATCCAAGCCATATTCCTTCATACCATTTTTTAGGGAAATTATTTATAAATGAAGGGAACTTTGTCAATGCAATTGAGGTCTTTAAAAAACTTTTAGATTTTGCACCCCAGGAAACTCCTAATATCATTGAGACCTTGAAACAAGAGTATGAAAAATCCCCGGAGTTGACCTATTTTACTGGTGTGTTATATAAAGAAATTGGCGAGGTAAATCGCACGATTGCATTATTCAAAAAATTATTTGATACTGACCCGGATTTTGCCGACAATATTATCATTCAAATAAAAGAAATTTTATTGAAAAACGAAAAGATTGGTCCCGCCTACTTACTTTTGAGTGAAATTTATACATATAAAAAGGATTATGAACATGCGCTTGAATCTCTCAAAACAGTAGAAAAATTAATACCGCAAAGAAGAGAAGAAATTTTATTAAAACAAGGACAGTTATATTTTGAAAAAGGAGAGGTAAATAAAACGCTTGAAATATATACCAGACTTTTGCAGGAAACAAAAGACCGTAATCTGGTATATAAAACGATTAGAAAAGTAAGGGATGAATATTTTAATAAAAAGTTAAAAGAAATACCTAAAGAGACTGACGAAGCGCGGTTATTAAGGGCAAATGTCTATCTTTTAATGGATAAAGTTAAAGATGCAGAAAAAGAGATACAATCACTTGGCAGCGATAAAATAAACACACGCGATTATATAATGCTGAGGGCAAGAATTTTATTAAAAAAGAATCAGCCCATTGATGCCCTTGAAACATTGAGAAAATTACCGGTTGATAAAGATACCGCTATGCTCTATGCAGATATTTATGAATCGCTTGGTTCTTATTCAGCAGCAGCGGGGGTTCTGAAATTACTTAATGATGATTCACTCAAGCCAAGGATTGAGCGATACGAAAGGCTTGCCCAGGAAAGGCGTTTGGGCAGGGGAAGATATTTTATTGAAGGGAGGATTTAATGAAATGTCCATTCCTTGTTAAGAGAAAAGAGATTTTTGACCGCGATGGTAAAAAAATTGGTGAAGAAATAGAGATCAAAGAATGTATCAAAAACGAATGCATGGTATATGATGGTGCCGCAAAGTTATGTTCGTTATTATCCACAAATATTAAGAATGGTATAATAATTGAAGACTTTAAAAATGGTGTTAAGGAAATAAAAGAAGAAATGTTCCAACGCAATGAGGCATTGGGTGTTATTATCTCTACGACGGTTCAAACCCTGCAGGATGCCCTGCTCAACCGCTTTGATATAATGAAAAAGCAGAATGAAGTAATCGCCCTCGGATTTGATCGTTTAACAGAAATTCAAAATTCAATTATTGAAACTTTAAAATCCATTTCTGAAAAACATCTTGCACAGATTGAAGCCTTGAACAATACCAATCATTTGCAGATTGAAGAATTAAAATCAATAAAAGAGGCAAACAATAATATTACAAATGTCCAGAACAAACTAAGTGAGGAACTGAAACAATATTTCAATGAAGTAAAAGTGAGTTTTGAAGGACTTAGTGAAAATATCAGTCATAAGGCCGATACCCTGAAGAATGCCGTTGAAAAGGTTTCAACCACTTATCAGGCAGGGACCGAGGCGTTAAATGCGAGCATAGAAAAGAGCAATGAAACATTCCAGGCAATTTTGAAAAAATTTGAAGTTGTTGAGAATATAGTTAGTGGTGTAAACAATATTGCTGATTTAGTCAAAAACGAAATTGCTGGAATTAAAACCGAAACGGTGAGTAGTCTTAATAATCTTGGTGGAAAATTTGATGAACTAAAAATATCTTTCCTGGAAGGTATCAAAGGTCAGCAGGAATCTTCAGAAAAGATTTATCAGGGAATGCAGGAAGCAATCAATAACAAACTGGAAGAGCTGAAATCTACGCTTACTAACTTTTTGCAGACCCAGGGCTCAAATCAACAGGGTTTATTAAAAGACCTTGAAGGAACGATAGGCTTCAAACTTGATGAATTAAAGGTTTTATTCAATGAATTTTCAAAATTACAGCAGGGCAACAACGAATTTATGGGTAGTCAATTTGACAAAATTTCCAGCACTTTAGTCCAGAAGGTTGACCAGACGACAGATGCCCTCAAGACAGAATTGATTAATTTAAAGAATGAATTTGTAAATAGTCTCACAAATATCCAGGGCAGTTTTGCTTCATTCACCGCACCTGTGAACGAAATAAAAGAATCCCTGAGCAACCAGCTCGTTTTAATCCAGGATAGTATAAAGAATTTTGAAAGTCCGATAAATGAATTGAAAAATTCGCTCAGTGCGCAATTAGGTTCAATCGTTGATGGTCTTAAAAATTATGAAACTCCGATAAATGAATTAAAAAATACATTGAGCAGTCAACTGGTTTCAATCCAGGAAAATTTAAAGAATTATGAAACACCGATAAATAACTTGAAAGATTCGCTGAATAATCAACTCAATGCAATCCAGGAAGGACTGAGAAAGTATGATGATATGAATAATGTGCTTAAGAGCGGAATCTATAACATAGGTGAATTTCTTAATAATACAAGCCAACATTACCTTAATTCGCTTAATACCATTCAATCCGGGGTGGAAAAATTTGGAGAACTCTTTGAAAAGACCCAGACTAATATCGCAAATATGAGTGAAATGATGAATAATCTCAATCGCAATTATCTTGAATCTTTAGGTAAGATTGCTGGACTTGCAGAAGGCATGCGCAAAGGTGTAGAGGCTGTTGGTGCGGGCATGCAGGAGTCAGTAAAGGATTTGATATCTGAGATGAAGAAGGAAATCGGGGGGCTCGAAGAGCAATATGAAAAGACATTTGGTGATATTGCCCGGCTGTCCGAAAAATTTGGTGAACTAAATAATCAAATCAATCGTATGACAAATGAAATACAGAAACAATTTAAAGACCTTCTTGAACAACAACTTGATATGTCAAAATTCAGCAACGAAGTATTAAAGAATCTGAAGGAATATTTTGCAAAACAGGAAGAGCAATACAAAGCAGAGCAGCTGGCAAAGAAAAAGAAAGATGCACTTGACCATTTTGACCGCGCAACCCTTTATTATTATCGGGGCAATTATGAACTTGCCCTTAACGAAATTGAGCGGGCATTAGAACTTGATAAACTTGCCGAGTATCTAAACCTTAAAGGACTCGTGCTTACCGAACTCGGCAGGGATAGTGAGGCACAGAAATCATTTGAAGAGGCGTTGCAACTGGAACCCAATCTTGCCGAGATTTATAACAATTTTGGATTGCTTTATGTAAAGACCAAAAAACTCAACGAGGCAATTGGAATGTTCCAGCAAGCAATCAAAAGAAATGTAAATTATAGCCTTGCCTATGTCCATATGGGTAAGGCATTACTTGAGTTAGAAAAATATGATGAGGCAATATCAGCATTCCAGCGTGCCCTGGAAATTGATCCTACTAACAGTGAGGCTAAAGAGGCAATAGAACTATACAAACAGGGAAAGATCAGCGCCTGAATAATAGATAAAAAGGGGAGGTTATGCACAGAATAATTCTGCTTGTATTTTTATTCTCAATTATCTATGGAGATGTAATGTATGAAATGGAGACCAAGACCGATGGAATGATGGGATTAGGGGACGAAGTTATGACATTCAGAAATTTTATAAAATTTGATCGGATGAGGACTGAGGTCAAAATCGGAAATTCAGAATCAAAGGACGAGGCATTTATTGCAATTATTCGTCTCGATAAGGGTGTTTCCTGGATTCTAAACCCCGAAAATAAAGAGTATATTGAAATGCCTCTCAGCGAAAAATTAGAAAGTAGTATTATTGACTCCTCCAATGTCATGCCTGAATTTAAAATTGAAAAATTGGAAGAAACAAAAGAAATTCTAAAAATAAAATGTGAAAAATATTTTGTGTCAGTTGATATAAATTCCGGGGATGAAAAAATGGAGATTACCCAGACGATGTGGATGGGCAAAGATTTTCCGGGTTATGATGAAATCAAAGAATTCAATGATAAGGTTTTGGGTAGAGTGAATGAAACCGGGTTGGTTGATATTGATAATAAACTGCTTAAGGATTTACAAAAAAGGATTTCTGAAATAGATGGATTTCCCTTAGAAATGGAAATAAATGTAAAAATGGAAGACAATTATACAAAGACGGAATTAAAGAGTTCAAGCGTCATAAAAAAATTAACCACCGTCCCTATCAGTGATAGAGTCTTTGAAATTCCAGAGGGCTATAATCCGGTAAAAACCCCCAATACAGATTAATAATGGAATAAAGTTAGGGATTTTTGTGTATAATAATAATGAGAGTGATGATGTCTTAATCCAGGCAGTAAAAGATGGGGATTGTGAGGCATTTGGTCCCCTGATTGAGCGGTATAAAATCCCCATTTATCGCCTGGTCTATAGAATGGTGCGCAACCGGGATGATGCCGAAGATCTGGTACAGGAGATATTTATCAAGGCTTATAATGGAATAAAGGGGTTCAAATCGGGCAATCGGTTCTTTCCATGGCTATCCAGGATTGCGGTCAACCATACGCTGAATTATATAAAAAAGGAGAAAAAAGTTGAAGTCCAGCCGCTTGAATGGGCAGAAAATTATGATGATGGTAAAAATGATCCAGTGGAAATCGTGGGGCAGAAAATGCTGAAAGAAAAGATTGCACGGGCAATGGCAAGATTACCTGAAGAATACCGGATTATATTGATTTTAAGGGTTGAAGAAGAGTTATCCTATGAAGAAATAAGCCAGTCATTGAATATTCCCCGGGGGACGGTGATGTCAAGACTGGCAAGGGCAAGGCAGAGATTAAGAGAGATATTTGAGGATATGAACAAAGGTGTTCTATGAGGGAAGAATTAAATAAATCAGGCTGCGGCATTTCTATTGAATTGCTCAGCGCTTTTATTGATAATGAACTTGATGAACAGGAATATGCACGAATAAAAGAGCATTTGGAATCCTGTGTTTATTGCAGGAAGATAGTTGAGCAATTCAAGGAAATGGACGAGCAGATTCGTCAGCTGGAATTAGAAGAGCCATCCCGTGAATTCATCTTCAATCTCAAAAGAAATGTAATGGAAAGGATTGGTAAAAAGCCGAAGTTTGTCTTTTGGAAATTCTTTCCGATACTCATTCCGGCTGCAGTTGCAGTCTTGATACTTATCGTCATCAGGAGTGAAGGATTAGAAACCCCTGTGGGTATGAATAACAGGGTTCCTTATGTTTATTCTGATGAAGAAAAAGCCATAAAAGACCAGAAGATCGACATATCTCTGCCTGCACCCGCACCCATTGCAAAATCAAAACCCAGAACTGAAACTCATTTAGACAAAAAAACTACAGCGCCCGCACCAACAATTGCTTCCCGGCAGGCTGAAGAACTTGAAAGCCGTGCTTACGCCGCAGAACGATCTGTGCCTGAAATTACCGAGCCGGTTGTAATAAGGGCGATTGTTGATTCAACAGGAAGGATTATAAATGTTGCAAAAGGGAAATCTTTAACCCCTGAAGAAGATACAACAATTTTCCGTGCATTAAAAGGAAAACAACTCTCACCACCCAAAATCCAGGGCAGACCAACCCAGATGTTTGTAGAGTTTACCCCTGAAGAAAAAGATTCAAATTAAATTTTCTATAATTTTTTTAAAAATTCTCTTGCCGCTGACTGCTCTGCCTGTTTTTTGCTATGACCCTCTCCTTGAGATACTTTATTGCCATTGACATAGAGCCCGACAATAAATGTTTTATCGTGTGGTGGACCATACTCTTCAATTACCTTATATTCAACCTTTTTTTTATTCTTCATTGCCCAGTCATTAATGAGCGATTTACAATCCCTTGATATTTTGAATCTTTTTTGTAGAAGAATTTTTTTAATATATCTTTTTGTATAATCTAACCCCCTATCAAGATATATTGCACCGATCAATGCCTCAAGTGCGCAACTGATATTGGAATGTCGCTCCCTGCCTCCGGTCAATTCTTCGCCTTTATCCATAATGAGCATTTCACCGATACCCAATCCCCTTCCAATTTTATACAGAACTTCTTCCTGGATGAATCTTTTCTTGAGTTCATTCAGTTCTCCTTCGCTTTTTTTCGGAAATTTTTTTATGAGATATTCACGCACGATTAGTTCCAATACTGCATCCCCGAGGAATTCAAGGACTTCATTGGATTTAATGCGGTTTTCAGCAACTGCCGAAGAATGGGTTAGTGCCTTTTTCAGGAGTTTTTTATTATTGAATTGTATTCCTAATTTTTTTTCAATTTCACTAAATTTTTGCGACAGCTTCAATCTCAACGAGCGCTCCTTTTGGCAAGCCATTTACAAAGATTGTAGTTCTTGCCGGCGGTTCATCAGTAAAATATTGGGCATATACTTCATTCATAAAAGGGAAATCTTCAGATTTTGTCAAATATACAGTCGTCTTTACTACATTATCCAACTTTGACCCGCCTGCCTCAAGAACTGCTTTGAGATTCTCCAGAACCTGTCTGGTCTGTTCTTTTACACCGCCTGCTACCATTTCCCCGGTATCGGGTTTCAAACCTATCTGCCCCGCAGTAAATATAAAACCATTGGCAATCACACCTTGAGAATAGGGTCCGATCGCCTTTGGAGCCTTGTCAGTCTTTATGATTTTTTTCATATTCTACTCCTTTTTTATAATGCCATTTTTTATTTCATAAATCTGTCCCTGAAAAATAAATTTTGTGTCCATTACATGCTCAATCTTTTTATTATATACAAGCCAGGAAGAAATTCCAGACCTTTCCATCAACTCCTGTGCCAGTTCTTTTTCTAAAAAACCACCGAGTTTAATTCTATATAAATTATTGGGAGCTGAATCTATGAATACAGGTAATCCACCATTCTTTATACTATCACAGAAATTCTGCGCCCGATTTATTTCTGAGAATGCCCCGAACTGGATATAGAATAGTGAATCATTAGAAATAGTTTCTTTAATAACTGGTGGTTTAATTGCATATTCACTTTTCAAAAGAGCTTTGAATAGTCCAGTCTCGTTGTCCATTAAAAATATTTCACCATCCCTGCTCAAACATAAGTTCTGGTCAAAATCAATCTCATACATTTGATATATTTTTCTCTCGTTCTCTAAAAGATTCTTTATCCGCATTGTAAATGGCTCAATCAAAACAATCAAATCTTTATTATAAAATACAAAATCTGAATTTTTTGAAGTACCATTCAATAAAACGGGTTGAAAATCAATCATCTTGCCATTTTTGTCTATTTTACAGATTGCCTGTGTATTTGTTATTATGTAGTAATCACGGTAGAAAAAGAAATTTTCTCCCGGAAATTCAAATTTTACACTCTTTTTTACCTTCAAGTCAGTATCAAGATAGTGGAGCCCTGAACTGGTTAAAATGACAAAATTTTTTTCCTGTGGTAAATAATAATAATTTTTTATCTCGGTAAAGTTTTTGCTCTTGATAGTTCTACCTTTATGCAAATCAATGATTTTGATTATACTTCTTTTATCATTCTTCGTGAACAAATATAATAGCTCTTTACGCGGCAACTTTACAGGAGAAACCATTGGTTGATAATCGCCGGGTTCAATCCCGATTCCATTTTTGAATGCAAGATTTTTTTTATTGAGAATAATTATCTCTGATGATGAGATTAAAATTATCTCGTCTCTGGTATCAGTTATATAATTGAACCTCTGAGGAAGTGGTGTACGGTCTATTATCTGAAATTTCGTTGTGTCAAAAGCAAGGATATTTTTTTCAGTCAGAACATATAGGTTCCCGTCAATTAGATAATCAATTACCCCTTCTTTTAGTATAAACTCCTGAAAAGATAGATTTTCAATATTTACATTCAAAATTTTGTTTTCGTTGACTATGATTATAGAAAATAAAAAAATTTCTATCAGCATTAGAACTATAATATTGAAATTGACAAAAAAATCAAGGTGCGGAAAGCTCTAAACAAAATAAAAATCGGGGCGATCCGATTTGAACGGACGACCCCCAGCACCCCAAGCTGGTGCGCTGAACCAACTGCGCCACGCCCCGATTAGGCAATTATATATGAAATATCAGGGAAGTCAAGTGTTCTCAGTTCTATTTATTTTGTCCATCGGATTGGAATGTCCCTTGTAAAATCCTTTCCAAAATCTACATTTCCTTTTAACTCATAATTTCCATCATTATCGGAATCACACCAAAGTAATGACCAGCCACGCGCTTCATAGTGCCACACCTGGGCTGGAGCCCCGGTTGTTTCCATAGGTCTATATTCAATCTCATCAGGGGGTCCGTATAGTATAAAAAATCTACCTTGATTCGTATCGCGACCCTTCAAATTAGAAGTAGAGAATTTTTGATCCGCCTCAAGTAATCTTTTCTCAAATGATTTATAATCACGCTTGGACCAGAATTTCTTAAGATATTCAATCTGTTTTGAATGGCTCATTTTGAGAAATTTTTTATATTCTTTTTCGGAAACGAGATATTTTATCTCCCGGGCATAAGGTTTATCTGTTATATCAAAATCTATCTCGCTTATCTTAAACTCACAACTTTTCTGAATACTCAAATTTTATTCTACTGACGCATTTATCGTAAACCGATTTATCTTTATCTTTGACCAGATAGCGAATGGTATAAAGTAGGCTGTCCGGAACAAGCCCGTAGATCTCAATATATGAAAAGAGTGTATCTAAAATTGAATATGCTGGATTAATAAAAGGTATTAATTCAATACCATGCCGGTTGAACAAACCCTGTTTGCGTATTTTACCGGATAAAATAAGATCGCTTGTATAAAATGAGGATGTATCGGGTAATACATTATTATATAAATATTATACGAAGTTGTTAAATAATGTCAAGGGATAACTTCGTAAGTGGTGAATTAAATGTAGTGGCCGAGTTTACGATGAGCTGAATACCTGGTTGACAAATCATATATTTTAATTATAATTTTTAAGAATTTAAAACGGGTATAAATGCCCACGAACTAATAACCATTTTTTAGCCGGGGTGGTGGAACTGGCAGACACATACGTTTGAGGGGCGTAGGCCTTCGGGCGTGGGGGTTCAAATCCCCCCTCCGGCAGTTCATCCCTCAAAAATCGTCCTCTTTTATGGGGGAGGATAAAGAAGGGAGTGGAAAGGAGAGTATTATGTTAGTATTAATCGGTGTTTTGTTATTAGGAAATGTGGGGAATATTGTTTGCACAGATCTTGATGGCAGAACATACCCGGTTGGAAATTTTGAGGGAAACTGGATACAAATATTCACCCCACCCCAGCAGATGCCAAACTGGCCAAAGTCAATCAGTGTCAATCCATATTATGCACCAAGCGGTGTCAATCTTGCCGATATTAACAACGACGGCGATTTAGAGATTATCGTCGGCTCCACGAATAATCAAGTTTATATCTGGGATTATCAGGGAAATTTAATGCCGGGCTGGCCAGTAACAGTCGGTAGTATGGTGCAGGCAAAGGTTGCAGTAGGTGATATTGATAATAATGGAGATATGGAGATAGTGATTGCGGCACGGAATGGGTATGTCTATATCTATAATCATGATGGCACGACTTTTCCCAACTGGCCCCAGAATGCGAATGGAGTTCTCGGTTTTATCGCACCCGTCCTTTTTGACCTTGACCGTGATGGCGATTTAGAGATTATAATGGCGCAGATGCAGTCAGGACAGCCAGGCCATGTCTATGTCTGGCATCATAATGGCACGGTCTATACGGGCTGGCCCCAGAATACCGACTATCTTGCCGTCGCTTCGGTTGCGGTTGCAGATATAGATAATGATAATCTCTTTGAAATCGTCTGTCTATCTTATCGCTCAGTATATGTATGGGACCAGAATGGGAATACTGAACCGGGCTGGCCCAAACTCAATGTTGCGGGTGGTATGAGTTATGCCCAGCCCGTGATTGCTGATTTAGATAATGATGGTGACCAGGAGATTTTACATTCCTATTATACCAATAGTGTCAACTATGTAAACATCTATCACCACGATGGCACAAATTTTACGAATTGGCCCCAGACATTTCCCGGACCCCAGACTTATACAATGCCCGTGGTCGGTGATATTGATGGTGACCATGATTTAGAGATATTTGGCGGTGGGCATATCATTAATGCACCAAATCTCCTGGCAAGACACCATAATGGAATCCAGGTCAGCGGCTGGCCTGTGAATTGTGATATGCTTGAATGTTCACCAATCGTCTTTGATGTTGACAACGACAATCTGCGTGAAGTCTTGGTTGCAGATAATGCAAATCCTGGACATTTCTATGCCTATGAGGGAAATGGTTCTTTAGTTACTGATTGGCCCATTCCAACAACCTCAGCCGCGATTGTTAACAGTCCTTCTGTCGGTGATGTTGACCTTGACGGTGATATTGAGATTGCCCTGTTAACAAGCGATGGCACGGTCAATCTCTGGACGATTTCGGGTGTTCCATATTGTGGCTATTACACTGACTGGGGAACTTATTATCATGACCAGTGGAATACCGGATGGTTCCATCCCAAACCACCCCAGAATTTAAGTGCAACCGCCGCGGTTGACCATATCAATCTGATCTGGAATAAAAATAAAGAACCTGATATTGCCGGATATAATATCTACCGCAGTCAGACATCGGGCGGACCTTATACAAAAATAAATACGGCACTCATAACCGATACTACATATAATGATTACAATGTCTCGCCAGGGATTACCTATTATTACTGTGCCACTGCCCAGATAAGGGCGTTTGCGGAATCGCGCCTGAGCAATGAGACCTCTGCCCAGCTGGGAATTGCGGAAATGAAATCAGATTTTAATGCGGGAATTGAATTAAAACCAAATCCGTTTAAAAAAGAATTATTGATAAAGGGAATAGGCATTACCGGAGTCAGGATATTTGATATTTCAGGTCGGCTCAGGGAATCTTTTGATGGTAAAGATAATATTATCTGGCACGCAGATGGCTTACAACCGGGCATATATCTCATAGAAATAAGACAAAAAGATTTAAAGAAGATAGAAAAAGTTATAAAAATACAATAATTACTGCAGAGCAAGGTCTGCCACTACAACTATTAAATTTTGCAGAGTAAACTCTGCCACTACAACCAACCATCCAATTATGTAGTGGTTGAGCTTGCTCAACAACTTACTACATCAATCATTTTTTACTGTAGTGGTCGAGATTGCTCGACAATTTACAAAGCAAAACTTTCCTGCATTTATTTCGGGGTGACATATAGAAATTGCAATACAGCCATTGAAGGTTTGCCTTACGATTATTTTATATAAAAAACTCATTTAATAATCCCTCATTATCTCCCTTACAAAATTTTAATCCCTCATTATCCCCCTTTACAAAATTTTAATCCCTCATTATCCCCCTTTACAAAATTTTAATCCCTCATTATCCCCCTTTACAAAAGGGGGAAAGAGGGGGATTGAAAGTGTGATTTAATACATATCTGTTAAAAGTATTTAAAACAGCAAAAATATGTGCATAATAATATTTAGCATGAAGACTAAAATTTCAAGAAAAAATGTTGAGAGTACTCTGTAAATCGGCCTGTTGACATATTCTAATTTTTAGATATAATGACTGACTGGTCAGTCATTATAAACTTTTTTATCTTAAAAGGAGTCTAAACTGGTTATTATGAAGAAAGATATACGTCAGAAGATTATGGAGTCAGCGATGGTGATTTTTGCCCGAAAGGGATTTTTTAAGACAACGGTTGAAGATATTGCCCGTTCGGCAAAGGTGGCAAAAGGCACGGTCTATCTTTATTTCAAGGATAAATCCGATATCTATATAAGCATAATTGAAGAACAGTTAAAATCGGCGCTTGCAGATTTAAAAGAAATAAATAGTGAAAATTTGAAAAGCAGTGAGAAATTAAAGAAGATTGCCGAAGACTGGCTCCTCCATTCAGTTGAATTCCACAAATTTTTCCCGGTGATATCAATGGAGAATATAAATCAGGCATTGAAAATAATGAAGGAAATTAAGAAAAGGGTATTTCCAATAATCTATCAGATAATTGCTGCGGTTGCACACATAATAGATGAGGGAATAAAAAACGGTGAATTTCGTAAGATAAATTCAAAGATTGCGGCGATTGGTTTTCTTAACATAATGCGAGCGCCACTGCTCTTAAATCTTTTTACTGAAAAGAAGATAGAATCAAGTGAAGAGATTCTTGGATTATTTTTTGATGGTCTAAAAAACCGAAAGGAGTTAAAATGAATTTCATATCAATCTTGCTCTTTGCCGGGATATTAAATCCCAGAATAGATGCAAGACAGGTCTTCATTGGACCCAATTATTCAAATTATCTTCTTTTTCAGGATACCTTAAAGGAATCAAAAGGCAAGTACCAGTGGGGTATCCAGATAGGTGTGGCGAATATTATTCCTAAACTTGGGATTGAGTTCAGCGGTGCGATCGTTCGCTATGATGCTCCGCCTGATCAGGGACCTTTTGCATACAAATACACACCTTTGACATTCACCATCACCTACAATCTTTTGCCATTTTTAAAGACCGGCTTGTTCCAGCTCCATCTGAAGACTGGCTTTGGCTGGTATCTGTGGCAGGGATTGTTTAACGACCAGGTGATTACACTGCCGACCGGTGATAAAATGGATGAAAAAGACCTTGGTTTTACCGGTGGTCTTGAATTCCAGATTAAGCCATTGGATAATCTTGCATTATTTTCCCATCTGCAATATCATTATCTTACGAGTTCCAATATCTACAAATACGGTTTTTTTGACAAAGACGAAAAATTTTTTGTCAACGGCTTCGGCTTAAAATTCTTTCTACCATAAATGTCAAACTTTCACAAAATACTCTCTCTTATCTTGCTTCCTTTTGATGCCAAAATTTTCTTGACTTCTTTCCTTCTTTATATTGAGCTCTTTTGCATTTCCTCCCCCTTGATGGCAGGGTTTCTTCGCTTTTCCTCCCCCTTGAGGGGAGTTCTCCTTCGCTTTTCCTCCCCCTTGAGGGGGGAGGATTAAGGTGGGGGTGAAGAATGAAACTAACCCCACAAAACAAAATAATATTAAAACGCCTAAGAGGTAATATGACCTTAGCAGAAAAAAGATTATGGTATAAGATACGAGATAAACAATTAGGTGTAAAATTTCGAAGACAGCAGATGATAGGACGCTATATTGTGGATTTTGTCTGTTTTGAGAAAAAATTGATTATTGAGGTTGATGGCAGTGGGCATTTTGAGAGCAGGGGTGATAAAATAAGGGATAGGTGGCTTCGGGCACAAGGATACATGGTATTAAGATTTTGGAATAACGATGTATTGAGAAATATTGATGGGGTGATGGAAGTGATAATCAGTGAATTGTCACCCTCCCCTTTATCCCCTCCCCTCAAGGGAGGGGAAGTTTCAGTAAGTCGAAGGCCCTTCAAAAAAGAGGAAATTGAAGAAGGCGAAAGCCTTCTCAAGTTTGGAGAATCAGAAAATGGAGGTAAATAGAAAAATGCAATTCTTGCGAATTATTAATAACAATATGTTTAGGAATCTTCGTACATCTATAAT
>JBDRVV010000028.1 GCA_039802005.1 candidate division WOR-3 bacterium | reverse complement strand
CCGCGATTGACATTGCTTTGAAGATGAAACCGATAGGAGGTTGTTAACGCCTTTTTGTTACATCTGTAACCATCACGACAAGAAGAACAATATTTCCACTTTCGTCTTTAATAGACCGTGCATCTATCTCACCGAGATACACAGTCCCATCCTTGGCAATAAATTCGAGTTCGTAAGGCTGGACAAATTTCCCCGACAACCGCTGAATAAATTTTCTCATTGCCATTATCTTTCCTGATTTTGTTAAGAATGGATACATCAAATGGTCTTTACCAATCATTTCTGCCCTTTTATACCCAAGCCATTCACACAATTTTTTATTGACATCAACTATTCTACCTTCAGCGTCAAGAATAATTAATCCCTGTGGTGACTGTTCAAATATTTTCCGGTATTTTTCTTCAGTCTGTTCTAATGCTTTTTCCATATCTACTTGCTCTGTTATATCACGGATCAAAATCGATACACCTGTCACATTCTCACCTGAATCCTTAAGTGGTGTAATCCTCGCATTGAACCATAAAGATTTTTTCTGTGCCGATACCGGATAATCAATCTGTTGCATTTGACTTGTTTTTATACAATATTGAATCGTCTTTTCTATTTCTGACGCAATTGATTTTGGGAAAAAGTTTTTTATTGATTTACCAACATAACCTTTTACCGAGGTTAAAACTAAATTTTCCCGAGACACGGGCGATTGATAATATTCAATCAAATGTAGTTCCTTATCGACAATGAGAACTAAATCCTCAATCGAAGATATAATAGACCGTAGTTTTTCTTTCTCTTCCTTTAATTTAATATCGTTCTGTATATGTTCAGTAACATTCCTTAAAACAACGATTATTCCCTCAACTTCATCTTCGCTTTTAAATAATCTTAAACTCGCTTCCATATAAACTTCTTTACCGCTTTTTGCTATACAGGTTAAATTTAATCTATCTTTTATAATCGCCTTCTTCATCGCAATTTTAAATTTTTCTAAAAGGGCAGGAATCTCTTCAGAAAAAATCAAACCTGATTTGGCAAAGTGTTTGCCTTTTAAATCATCAGGTTCATAACCCAAACTATTCCTAACGCTCTTATTGATATCAACGATTGTTCCATATTTATTGATAAAAAGGATTATGTCGTTGCTGTTGTCAAATATTCGTTCTAGTTTTTTTAGTTTAATATCCAATTGCCGATTTAATTCTCTGAGTTCGTTAAATGTTATTTTCAATCTACTTATCATTTTATTAAATTCACGGGCAACTGCATTTAGATCGGGATCTTCTGAGGATAAAGTAATTTCTGTAGTCAGATCACCGGCTCCAGCCCTCATTAGTGCATCAATTATTTTTTTGTAATCATCGCTTGGATTTCCATTTTTCTTTACCATACCGGATTATATTAAAAAATGATGGGCTGTCAATAATATGGAGGCAAGGTCTGCAATTCATTTTTATTGACACAATCTTATTTTTAGTTAAAATACCAGCAATGAAGGTGGCAGAATTTTTAAATTCATTAGTGAATTATGAGAAAGTGCCGGGTTATAAATATGACCTTGAGGCATTTAAAGAATTTCTAAAAAAACTCGGCGCGCCCCACGAAAAACTGAAAAATGTAATATTGATTGCAGGGACAAAAGGGAAAGGTTCAACTGCAACGATGATTAACTCCTGTTTGATTGCGAGTGGGTATAAAGTTGGGCTCTTCACATCTCCCCATCTTGTCAGAATTACTGAAAGGATAAGAATCAATAATCAGGAAATCACCGAAAAAGAAATGGAAAAATATATCAGAATAATAAAACCACACATCAATTTCAAAACCCGTATCGGTGCACGGACTTTTTTTGAAGTCCTTACTACGATTGCATTTATGTATTTTGCGGAAAAAAAAGTTGACTTTGCAGTTCTGGAAGTCGGACTGGGCGGCAGGCTGGATGCGACAAATGTCTTCCATTCTCCTATTCCGGTAATTACCAGAATTGGTTATGACCATATGAATTTATTAGGCAATAAACTTTCTGATATTGCCTATGAAAAAGCAGGAATTATTAAGAAAGTTCTTCAAGGTGGTACAGATTTTGAAAGGCAATACGGCTTTGATAATCGATCCTGTTTAACAATAAACGATAAGCGACAGACCGGAAGCTTTTCACAACCGATAAACGTTAAACGCAAGAATTGTGGCACGGTTATCACTATCCACCAGAGACCTTCGGTTAACAGGGTTTTACGAAAGGTTGCATACGAAAGGAACCACATAATCATCTATTCCAATGATTTGCACAAGATAACACTTAAAAATATGACAATAAAAGGAAGCAAACTGAACATTAACGGTGCATTGGGTAAATTTTATGCCTTACTGCCGCTTATTGGCAGACATCAAATTGAAAATCTCCAGATTGTCCTGGCGGTTCTCTATGAGTTAAAAAAGAGTGGGTTTAAAATCAAAATCCCCAATATTAAAACAGGAATAAAAAATGCAAAACTCCCCGGCAGGTTTGAAATTTTATCGGAAAAACCATTGATTATCTATGATGTTGCACATAATGAAGATTCATTCAAGGCATTGCTGGACAATTTGAAACTTCTGCCTGAGTATACGAATAAAATTTACATCATCTTTGGCTGTAATAAAGATAAAGAAATAAATTATGCAATAAAAAACATCTTCCCATTAGCAAAAGAGGTTGTGCTTATCAAAGCAAACAATCCGCGGGCGATGGAGCCCTTAGAAATATTTAAGAGGGCAAAAATTTATCAAGAGAATATTATCATTGCTACTTCAACTAAAAATGCACTGGAATATCTATTGGAAAAAATAGATTGTAAATCCGTCGTTATCGTTTTCGGCTCATTTTATCTCTACTCTGACTTGTCTAAGGCTCTGGGATCTGTTCTGATAAAATCTTAACTAAATTCATTCTTAAAATTAATTTTTTGACTATATTAATGCTACTACTCAAAATATAATCCTGGGTTGCTTCATTCGTATAATAACCTGAACTTTTTGTTGTCGTCTGACGGATTATAATCACATCTGCATCACTGCTTGTTTCGGTTTCAATGGTTATTCTTTCTAATTCAAAAGGCTTGAATTTTGCAAATAATCCGAAGGATTTCCGGGCAATGATAACACAATAACAATATGGATATTTTTTACCCTGAACATCATTTATTGAAATCTGGAATTGTACACCGATGAAATCCTGTGGTGCATCCTTAAATCTAATCAAAATTCTTGTATCATTGGGAAATTGACCATCTTTTGTGTTACCAATTTCAAGATATGGAATTATCTTCAAGTTGGGGTCTTTTGAAAACACAGGATGATTGATGATGCGCTTAATTATCGGCATTTTAACATCAAGATTATTGGGAATCCAGACCGAACGATTGCCGCTTAATAGCACGCCACTAAAAACAATCAAAGAATCAATTATCAAGGCAATTATTGGGAATGGATCCGGAATATGGATTATCTCACCAAAGATTTCCAGTAATACGGGAACAAAAAATATCAAGAAGAAAACTACAATAAAAAAAACTACACATCCCATAGCACCGCCGCGAATCTTGCTGAGACGCTGGCAGTGTTTATAAACCTGCTCTACCCTTTCCGGTGTGACTTCTTTCCATTCTAATTTCTGAGCACGGATCGGTTTTATTGTAAAATTTCTAATCAAATTTAATAAAAGACAGAAAATAAAAAATGGCAGACCAACAAGAATATTTCTGGAGCTCAATTGTAAAGCAAAACCCGTGAAGAAAAGAACAACGGTAAGAAAATTTCTAAGTTTGGGGGAGATTTTACCAAGAATATAATAATTATCCATTTTTAATTCCTATTGGAGCGGCTTCCCAGCCGCGACCAGAATTCATTTCTGCTTGTTGGGTTTCCAATTTTAATTTGTCGGTACTGGAAGTGCCTCCTACATTTTTAATTTTATGAAAATCGCCATTGGAAATGGCTCCCACAGAAAACACCTTCCAGAATAACGGACATGCCCCTTTACATATCTTAAATTCAATACATTGATGACATTCCGCTGGTGCATAATCTGCATTTTTAAAATAATTCAACATTGGTGAATACCAGATTTCTTTAAAATTATTTTTCAGCAAAGAACCAACGGGTTCTCTCCAGGAAGAACAGGGCAGAATATTACCCATCGGGTCGATACTCAAAAGTCCGGTAATTGCCGCGCAGGATTTGTTTCCCAATCCATAGGCAATGGGATTGAATTCGCACATCGGAACGGGTGAATACCATAAAAATTGTATATTTTCTTTTTGGGCGAGGTGTTTGATTTTCAAAATATAAGGACCAATCTCTGAATATGGTATCCATAAATCGCTTCTATTCTCTGCACTCCCGCAGGGAATCATAAGGTTCATTGATAACCTTTTCAAACCGAGAGTTTTGATCAATAGCAATATCCCTTCAAGGTGATTTATATTATGTCTTGAAACGGTTGTATTTGTGTGGACGGTGATTTTTTCTTCAAGAAGATATTTTATTCCGTTAATTGTTTTTTCAAAAGAATTCTTTACCCTGGTAATCCTGTCATGTATTTCGCCATTTGGTCCCTCCAGGCTCACCTGGGCACTATGCAAACCCGCCTTTTTCAAAGATTTTACGAGGTCCGTTGTAAGCATTGTCCCATTCGTTATTAAGTTTGTCCACAAACCAATTTTATTTGCATACTCAATTAATGATACAATATCTTTCCTCAATAACGGCTCACCACCGGTGAAACTGACCGATGGAACATTTGCTTCGTTATAAATCTTAAAGATAATTTTTTTCAAATCTGAAGTGTTGAGTTCTGGATACCCTTTATGACCCACATAACAGAATTCACAATTAAGATTACACCGATAGGTAACCGCAATCTCCGAAAGCACAGGATAGTCATTCAAATCACTCTTGAATTGTTCATAAATAACTGCCTCTCTTTTCTCACCCTCTTTAAGACATCCGCTTACAATTGCCCGCAGATCACAGAAGAAGTAATGTAATTCCCTTTTCTTAATGTCGTCGTCACCAATCAATTCAATAATTTTACTTATTGAATTCCCTTTTAAGAGATAACTTAAAATTGCTACACCTGATTGATTTAATTTATATGCCTGATTGGGAATTAAAATTAAAAGATTATCTAATTCTCTTACATAAATATATGGTTTAACCGCTTTTATAAACCCATCCACCCACTCTAAATTTATTTCTTCTTTTCCATTTGATATTTGGAATTTATAATTTGTTTGACATTTGACATTTGAATTTTGGAATTTAATTTTATCATTTAGGTATTTAGGCATTTTGATTTTTAGGTATTTTTTCATTTACCTTGCTCCTCCACTCACACACGCAGAATGGCAGGCACTATGACAGGCAGAATGACAGGCAGAATGACAGGCAGAATGACAGGCGGAGTGACAGGCATCATGGCAGGCAGTATGGACATAGCACGCACTATGGCAGGCATCAGAGCGAACAAATGTTGAATAATCTTTTATCGGCTCTCCATATATCACAAATCCATCCTCCATTTGCTGATAATACTCCCTGCGGTCAAATGGACGGTTTCGCAGATAATAATAATAATACATATCTTTATAATCTTCATCAATCGGTTCTTCCACATCGGGTGAACCAATCTTTTCGGTATAATACGCCTTGGTTGCGTCCAGGTCACAATCCCATGCCTTTGCCTGTATATTCTCTACAATCTGCATTATTAGTGCCTTTAATCCTGCTTCGTCCATTGTGCCATCGCTCTTTATCGCATCCAAAAACATTGACTCATAATATTTCAATCCTGAGGGCCGCTGTAAAACTGAAAGTTTTATCGGATTATAATTCGAGATTTGTAAAATTCCGTCTTTCTGTAATTTTTGAGCAATGATGGTAAACACTTTATTTACTGGATAATCTAAGAATATTGCGGCTTCAATCAAGTCAAGTTTTGCCACCTTGCCCGATTTTCTGAAGGTTGAAACCTCAATTTTGGGCGGTATCCAATCCGTTCTGAGCCATTGCAAACTCTGGACATCACTGTAAAGCCCTTTTATCTTTTCTGCCTTCTTGTTGGAATAAAACAGATATGGGATGATTGAAAATAACATATAGATTAATTCGTAAGGGATAAAAAACTTTTTCCTGCGTTCTGGTTTTATCTCAATCCTGCCGAATCTTTCGGTATTAAAATAACTTGAAGGAATATACTGTTGAATCAATAATTTTTCCATAGTTACCACATTATCTTTATGGATTCTCACCGTGAAATAATACTTTCCCTTTGACTCCTGTCCAAAATAATCTAACAAATACCTTTCATTCATAAATTTTTCTGTCCGGAATCCGTATGCATCAGGATTAACCTGTTCACCTCTTACTTCTATCGGATAATAGACTTTGACCGTATAATGTTCCATTGGTTCATCCCACTGGGGCGGTGCCCAGTGAAATACAACGAGCTCACCAAACTCACTCTGGGTTACCGCCAGATTGCCACTTCTACCCAGGTCACCACCAAAATGGATAATAAAAGTTATTTGGCCCGGTCCATATCTCTTTCCTTTGCTGAGCACGATATCATATTTACCACCGCCGAGGTCCTTTATGTCTATCGGATATCTATTATTGTATTCATCAAGGGCATAGGAATTCTGGTAGTCAAAAAATGGTTCAACCGATAGCCCCTGAAGATAGAATGCACTCATTGAGCCAGAAATAACATTCCAGCGAATTTTATAAACAAAATCTGCCCTTCCATCCTGCCAAAGGGCAACATCCACCTCAACCCATTTCAGGTCGGCTGTCAGCGATAATAAATAAAAAAGCAGTATCATTTTAGGTATTTAGGGATTTTGGACTTTTAGGTATTTACTCCTTCGTCGCCTCAATCCTTGCCCTTAATAAATCCGCCTGTGCCGATATGAAATCTGAGTACGCCTGTTTTGCCTGGGACCAGCAGGTCTCATCCGGGAATGAATTGACTATTCCCTGCCAGATGAGTCTATAAACTTTTTCAAGAATCGGTTTAGCATCGCCTTTACCTGTATATTCAAACTGGGCTATAACCGGAACCGGCTGGAAGACTGGTGTTGGTCCGGCAACGACCTCGGTCTGGGCACCTAAAAATACAACCCCCATCTCTTCAATCACATCAAGATGAATCCTTATCGCTGCTAATACCGAAGCAATTGAATAATCTGCGGTTGAAAATTTCATTATCAGCAGATTATTCTTTATTTCACCAAAAGGCAAATTCATAATACCTCCTTTTCTGTTTGTTTGCATTTCGTTTTAAAGCAAACCCACAGGGGCCGTGTTATAACCCGTAAAAATGGTAGCCGCAGGCTTTAGCCTGCGGATAAATATGTCTAAATCTCAGAGGATTTCGCACTCTAAAGGTTGCGGCTACCCGCAAAATTTGAATTGAGACACAGCCTCTACAGGTTTTCATAAACAAATTATATATAAATCCAAATTCAAATCAAGGAAAATATTCGTCATTTTGCATAAATCCTGCATTACAATGTAATTTAAATAATGAGTTTAAAATTTTTATTTTTAAAATCGTAATCCCTCATAAATTTTATTTGTAAGATATAATCTCTCTTCCTCTGTGAGTGGTATATTCATTTCTATCGAACCCAGATATTGGTCAATTTTTTTATCAACCATTCTTAAATTAAATAATCTTTTCCCCTGTTCTTCAGATAGACGGTCAAATTTATCAAATTCAAAATCAATATTAAACCTTTTTCTTAAAAATTGTAAAATCATCTTCTGGGATTGATAATCGTCCACCAAAGAAAGATAAAAAGGGATTTCACACCAGAGACTCATTCCGGGAAGATTTTTTTTCTTGGCTTCATATAAAAGATAACTGCTCGTCGCCGGAGTTCCTTCATATGTCATATCTAATAGTCCATATTCTTTCATTTTCTCTTTTATTCCACTTTCGTTATAAACACCCCATATCCTTCTTGGAGCAGAAAAAGTTGAAGAAGATACCAAACTATTCAAGGTATATATTTCTTTAATGAATAACCTTTCACAGGCAATTTCCAAAATTGCTGATACGAATTGATAATGATTAAACTGAGGTTCAGAGCCTTTAAATATTACAATGTCATTCCTCTGCCCACAATAAAACCCATTATTGGGTATAATTGCAATATCATTCTCAATCTCAACACCATTTAAAGTATAAAATATTGCCGGTGTAATTTCACAAAAAACCTCTCCATTTATTTTTTTGTTTAATTCATTAAATATCCTTTCCCCTATCTTCCCCGGAACTCGCTCCCAGATAACAAAAAGAACTGGATTATTCAATTCCGGTTCTCTAATCCACCGGATTATATCATTTCTCTGCATCTTTTTTGAAAAACTCCTTGAAGAATTCATCACCATGCTCCTTAAACCATCTAATTTCTTCATCACTTATCGGTGTGAGTGGTGCCTTATATTCCTTAAGTTGCTCAAATCCTTCTACTATCTTCTCTTTCATCTTCTGGGGCAGGCTGTCTATAAATGTATTGATGATTCGGTCAACATTTCTATCAACCTGTGCAATAAATGTATCAAATACAGAAAGATCAATATTTAATGATAACATTCGGGTGAGAACTTGTAGTACAGCCTTTGACCCCTTGGGCCAGGGAATTGGAAGCCACTGGAGATAGTATGGTATTTCACCCATCAAACATATTCCATTCACTCCATATATTTTTGCAACACCGAGCATCAATCCATTAAGACCTGTGATTGTTCCCTGACCATTCCTTCCTTCAACATCAGACATCAAAACTGTATTTTCGTACTCTTTAAGTTCATTTATAAGGGAAGAAGTGTTAGGAACTGCCCATACCCTTGGTCTTGAAGTATGATGAATCTGAGCAACTGCTGCACCAGATGTATAGACCCGTTGAATTCCGTACTTCAATCCTAATTCAAGAACCATACTTGCAAGTTTATAAGCGGTCTCTCCCTTAGCGTAGCCACCCTGAATTTCAGAGGGCTGTTCATCAGCGATAAAAAATATTAAATCACATTTTTCTGTTGATTTAAAATAGAATTTATTGCGCGGAAAATTCAATGATTCAAGAATTCCATCTTTTATGGAAACTATAGAAGGATAAAAGAAGTCCCAAGGTTCAATCTCGGCAAATTCTTCCGCATTCAACTGTTCCCGTAGTGTATCAATTGCGATAAGTCCAATCCTTCCAATGCCAGGCCAGCCACATAAAAGAATAGGATTTTTCAAATTAGGTTCTTTATAAATCTTTAAGCCCATATTCAACCTCTTACCCTATCCCGATATTTCTTTTTCTCCACATCAATCCCTGTGGATAGTAGTATTTAAAATCTTTTTCTAATTGATTATAATTAAATAATTCATGAAGTCAAGGTCCGTTGAAAACATCGCTCTTACTTGACAAGATAAAAATAATAAATAAAATATAAATCAGGAGGAACTATGCAATCATTAATGATAGTTTATTTTATTTTTGCCCAATGGTCTACGCCAGTAAATCTTGGAATTCCCGGTGTGGAAGACAGAAATCCCCAAACCTGTCGGGAACAATTGTGGGAAAGTCCTACCTGCCTTGTCTGGCAGGCTAATGTTAGCGGTAACTGGGAGATATTCTCAAGGGTTATTAGTAGCTATTGGAGCGACACAATAAGGATACCTACCGGTCCAGGTGCAGATATAAATCCAACTGTTGCTTATGATACACTGAGAAATCTTTTCTGGTGTGCCTGGCAAAGATATACTGATAACAACTGGGAAATCTTTGTATCATCAAAGGCTACCTCTGGTCCCTGGACAGCGCCCGTCCGTCTGACCAACGATACAAATACTGATGCCTCACCATCAATCTGGGTGATTGGCACCAATGTCTGGGTGGTATGGCGAAAAAATAATAATATCTATTCTTGTTATTATAATGGCACCATCTGGTCAGCACCTATGCCGGTAACGAATGATGCGACAATAATAATGAATGACAATCCTAAAATTAGTAATCGATTAAATCACCCCTTTGTCGTCTGGGTAAGAGACCGTGATATTTATTACAGCGAATATATAAACAACGCCTGGACAGCACCCCAGGCGATTGCACCCCATACTGCTAATGATACACTACCCGAGATTGCTGTAACACCACAATGGCCCGACCCGTATCGGAGGGTGTGGGTACTCTGGCAGAGCAATCGTGATGGGAATTATGAAATTTATAGAACCGGGTGCGACAGTATGAATGTTTTCTATAGAATAACAAACAACAATGCCAATGATATCACACCTAATCCACTTGATTTTGCAGTGCTTGTTCGTTTTTCAACACCACGATTATGTGGTTTCAGTACAGACCGAAATGGAAATTATGATATTTACTCGCTATTTTTTGATTATTGGGGAGGCTGTGATACAATCCCTGTGGATATAAATCCAGCCCAGGATATTCTACCCGTCACAACAATGGTCAACGGCTATCCCTGTTATCTCTGGATTTTCTGGCAGACTGACAGAAATTCTGATTTAGATATATATGGATCATATATAACTATCTTCAGTGATATTCACGAATCCGGATCTAAACCACAACATTCCATTTTGAAATGCATTCCCAATCCCGCAACTGATGTATGTAATATATGGTATTCTTTAAATAAAACAAGCAAAATTAATTTGATAATGTATGACATAGAAGGTAGAATAGTCAAAAAAATATATGAAGGCGTTAAGAATCAAGGTAATCATCATGCGAAAATTGATATTAATTCATTAACCAACGGTATTTATTTTCTGAAATTAAATACCGAAAATTCATTTTACATAGAAAAAATAATTGTTGTAAAATGAAGAAGAAAAACAGGTTAAAAAACGATTAAAGATTCTGATTAATGCCGTTCTTGACTTTTTCTAATTTTTATATATAATGCTTTTATGCCAATAAAGAAAAGGTCTAAATCGGTGCTTAAGAACATTCGCAAGTCAAGGCGGCGCTATTTACAAAATTTAAAAAAGAAAAAGAAATTGAAAGAAGCGATTAAAAAGATAAGAAAGGCGAAGTCAAAAGAAGAAGCGGTTAAATTGTTTCCCAAGGTTCAGTCTATAATCGACAAATCAGTTCAAGATGGAATAATAAAAAAGAATACCGCTGCCCGGTACAAAGAAAGATTGGCGAAGTTCATAAGAACTAAACTTACATAATTCTGAAAAGATATCTTTTTTATTTTGTTATAAGAATCTTTTTTATCATACTGATTGCAAATTTTTATGCGCCGCGAGACTTTGAGTATGGTGAAATAGCGAGAAACATTATTGCGGGCAAGGGCTTTAGCAGGTCCTATAATATTGAAACACAACCCGCACCAAGTTCGTCCCATGCTCCATTATATCCCTTTTTTCTCGCATTATTTTATAAATTTGGCACCAAACCAATAATTTTTCTTTTAATCCAAATCATTCAGGCAATAATCTCAACGATAACGATCTTATTGATTTCAAAAACTTCGCGGTTCATTTTTAATGACCCAGCAGCCCGTTTAACCGAACTTTTTGCCGGATTATATCCCCCACTGATTTATTATTGTACCAAACTCGTGCCTACGACCATCTTTTTGTTTTTATTCTCACTAACAATCTATCTAATACTAAAAAGCAGTGATAGAATTTTTTTCCATTATATCATTGCCGGTGTGGTTACAGGACTCGCTATATTATGCGACCCTGTGGCGTTAGTAATTTATCCTTCAATGTTTTTATGGTTTCTTATCAACAAAAAAATAAACTTCTTTAAAATGATTCTGGTAATTATTATGTCATTAATAATTTTAACACCATGGACAATAAGAAATTATAATATTCATAAGAAGCTCATCCCCATAACCACACAATTCGGTGTTAATCTATGGATTGGGAATAACCCGCATGCCACGGGAACCGACTATTTTAAAATAAAATCAATTGAAAAAGAAGAATACATTCTAATGACCCATACTCTGCCCTTTAATGTCCAAGACAGTTTATCTAAAATTCCTGAAATTGAACGCACATATTTCTATTTAAACGAAGCATTAAATTTTATCATAAGAGAGCCATTAAAATTTATTGGGCTTATATTCAAAAAATTTTACTACTATTTCTGGTTTGCACCATCAGGTGAGTACTCATCAAAAGACCTTGAGAAATTTAGAATCTTATTTTATATTTTTTATCTTCCGAATTTTATCTTAGGTATGGCTGGCGTTTTTTTATCAATGAGAAATCGCGAGAATGTTTTATTCATCATTTTTTCTTTATTTTTTATCTCCTGTATATACATATTCACACATGTAGGTTTGATAAGATATCGCATGCCTGTAGAATTATATCTGCTTATCTTTAGTGCCTATTTTGTGGCATCCATAAGAAAATGAACTTACCTGAAGATATTGAAAAGAAAATCCTTTCGGAATTGCATTTAGATAACATTTATACCCGACCTGATATTTACTGTAAAGAAATAGATAAATTAAGAAAAGAATTAGTCACTTTATCCCAGGTATTATCTTATGAATGTCGGGTAGTTAAAGAGTTTTCGGATGCGTATTTCTGCTATAATTTCCCTCAGAATTTTATGAAATCAATGATATTAACAAAAAAATTATTCAATTTATATATGATAGCAATACCTGAAGAAATCAAAATCCTGGATATTGGCTGTGGAGATGGTGCAGGAATGTTTGGCATTTTTTATTTCCTGCATAAAAAGCAACCCGAAAGTAGATTTCAATTAACTGGCATAGATATAAATGATACATTTATCAAAAGATGTACATCAATGGGAGATTGGTTTAAACAGAAAAATTTCAATATTGATATAAAATTAATAAAAGAATCGGCGCAAAAATTCATTCAAAGGGATAAAAATAATTACGATTTTATAATACTTTCAAATGCCCTTACTGAAATATTTAAATCGGAAAAAGTGCCGTTATCTTTTATCAAATCACTCTTTGAACGCTTAAAAAAATTTGGGATTATCATTCTAATAGAACCAGCACTAAAAACTTTAACCCGCAGGCTTATGAAATTACATAATGATATAATAGTAAATAGAATTGGTTTTATCCTTTCCCCTTGTTTACACAATAGCAAATGCCCCGGACTTCACAAAAAAGAAGAATGGTGCCATCAAAGCATAAAATGGAACCCGCCAGAATATCTAAAAATGATTAACCAAAAGTTATTTAGAAAGATTGAATATTTAAAGTTCTCTTATCTTATCATATCCAATTATAATTTTAATTCGCTCCCTGCTAATCATTATCCTGTTATAAGCCGATTATCTATTGAAAAAGGGAGGATAAAATGTTTCATCTGCACCGAAGGTGGTATCGTAGAATTAATAAGATTGAATCGCGAAAGGAGTGTAATTAATGAGTCATTTGACCATGTTTGTATGGGAGATATAATAGAAATAAATAACCCATTAATGAACAAATCAAAAATTTGGAAAATCAGTAGAGATACGAATATCAAAAGGCTTGATTTTTGAACAAAAATAATTATAATTAAAAATCTTTATCAAAAGGAGGCAAATGGCACGATATTTTATAACTTCTGAATCAGTTACCGAGGGCCATCCAGACAAAATCTGCGATCAGTCTGCAGACGCTATTCTGGATGCAATACTTGAGAAAGACCCCTTTGGCAGAGTTGCCTGCGAAGTGCTAACGACCAGAGGATTGATTTTTGTGGCGGGTGAGATAACGACTAACTGCTATGTCGAAATTCCTGATTTAATCAGAGACCTTCTGGTTGAAATTGGTTATACTGATACAGATATGGGTATTGACGCCTACACCTGTGCCATAATCACTGCAATTCAAGAACAATCAAGTGATATCGCAATGGGTGTGAATATCGGTGGTGCAGGAGATCAAGGAATGATGTATGGTTATGCTACAAACGAAACGAAAGAGTTGATGCCTATGCCCATTATACTTGCCCATAAACTTGTCCGAAGGCTTGCCGAAGTCCGCAAGACAAATATTTTAACTTATTTAAGACCAGATGGAAAATCTCAAGTAACGGTTGAATATGAAAATGACAAACCAATAAGGATTGATACAATAATTCTTTCTGCCCAACACCATCCTGATATAAAAAATGAAAAATTACATGCCGATCTTAAAAAACATGTTGTGCTGGAGGTCGTTCCAAAAGAATTGATAGATGATAACACAAAGATATATATAAATCCAACTGGTAGATTTGTTATCGGCGGTCCCCAGGGGGATACCGGTGTTACCGGTAGAAAAATTATGGTTGATACTTATGGCGGAGTAGGACATCATGGTGGCGGTTGTTTCTCTGGAAAAGACCCGACAAAAGTTGACCGCTCTGCATCATATATTGCAAGGTATACAGCAAAAAATCTGGTTGCAGCGGGCGTATGTGATAAGGTAGAAGTTTCACTTGCCTATGCTATTGGTGTTGCAGAACCTGTTGCTGTGAATGTCCATACTTTTGGTACCGCAAAGATTGAAGAAGCAAAAATTGTCAAAATTTTGAAAAAATTATTTGATTTTACTCCCCAGGGTATCATTGATAAACTTAACTTGCGCAGACCTGTCTTCAAAAAGACTGCCTGTTATGGACATTTTGGTCGAGAAGAGGAAGGATTCACCTGGGAATTGACCGATATGGCTGATGCCATAAGGCGAGAAGCAGGCTTATAAATATAAAATTGTTTAATTTATTAAATAATAAATTAGAGGGTGGCTAATGGAATTTAATATTAAAGATAAAAAATTATCAAAAGAAGGTCATAAAAGAATTGAATGGGCAGAAACAAAGATGCCTGTTCTGCGATTGATTCGTGAACGATTTACGAGGGAAAAACCACTGAAGAATCGGTGTATAGGCTGTTGCCTCCATGTGACAACCGAGACTGCCAATCTGGTGAGAACTCTTAAATCTGGTGGCGCCCGAGTTTTTTTAACCGCCTCAAACCCGCTTTCCACACAGGATGATGTTGCCGCAGCCCTTGTTGAAGATGGAATTGGTGTATTTGCAGTAAAAGGAGAGTCGCGTAAAGAATATTACTATAATATGAATCAGGTAATTAAAAACAAACCGGAAATTCTTATTGATGATGGTGCAGATTTAATATCCACGGTGCACAAAAAGAATGTTAAAGGCATTATTGGTGGGACTGAGGAGACAACAACCGGTGTGATAAGGCTAAAACAGATGGCGAATGATAATGTTTTGCAGTTTCCGATAATTGCCGTAAATGATTCACTAACCAAACATCTTTTTGATAATCGTTACGGCACAGGACAGTCAACCATTGATGGAATCCTGCGAGCAACGAATATATTGATCAGCGGCTGTAATTTTGTGGTTGCAGGGTATGGGTGGTGTGGTAGAGGATTAGCAATGAGGGCAAAAGGCTGTGGCGCAAATGTAATAATCACTGAAGTTGATCCGATAAAGGCACTTGAAGCACGGATGGATGGTTATCAGGTTATGCCAATGATCGATGCAGCAAAGATTGGAGATGTATTTATTACTGTAACTGGTGATATCAATGTAATAAGAAAAGAACATATGTTGAAAATGAAGGACGGCGCGATAATAGGAAACTCAGGACATTTTGATGTAGAGATTGATAAAAATGGATTGAAAAAAATTACAAAGAAAAAGCGACTTATAAGAAATTTCTGTGAAGAGTATACATTAAAAAACAATCGACGGCTATATTTACTTGCGGAAGGAAGACTTGTAAATCTTGCTGCAGCAGAAGGCCATCCGGCAATGGTTATGGATATGTCTTTTGCCAATCAGGCACTTGCCGTAGAATATATTTTAAACAATCCCGGCCTTAAAAATCAGGTATATTCATTGCCCCTTGAAATCGACCAGGAGATCGCCCATCTGAAATTAAAATCTATGGGAATAACAATAGATAAATTAACACCCGAGCAAAAGCGGTATCTCGCATCCTGGGAAATGGGAACATAAAGAAATTGCTAAATCAGGGTAAACAAATTTTACCCTCAAAGGTCATAACCGCCTGACCGCCAAAGGCGGTTCTCAAAATTTCATTATTGTGTGTATAAATATGAACATAAACCAATCCCGGCATCTGGAGTGAGTATCCCTGTTCAACAACGATACGGGTTGTTTCTTCTATTTTAACAATTTTATTTTTCACAAGATAATAACCCAGGGCGACTGCTGCACCCCCGGATGCAGGGTCTTCATTGATACCTACGACCGGCGCAAAATGGCGCATATGGACATTGGCCTCCGGGTCATTTGTTTCTATAGTGAATAAAACAACCCCGGTAATACCCAATCGCTGACAATAATTTTTCATCAATGCAAAATTCGGTGTTATATCCAATAATTGTGGCAACGATTTAATCGGCACTATTATCTCTGGATGTCCCGACTGTACCGCACTCATCGGCATATTTGTTTCAGAAATATCAATTGGTGATATACCTAAAAATCGAGCAACATTCTTTATTTCCAGATCAACACTTATAGTATTGGGCGGCGGAAGGGAGATTGTAACACGATTTATTTTTTTATTTGTAATTCGCAACTCCACTGCATGGATTCCTGATTTTGTTTTTTGTTTTAATATTGTGGTCGGCTCTATCAAATCAATAATACCTTCATTTTCAATTGCATAATAGGCAGCAACCGTACCGTGTCCAGAAAATTTTATTTCTTCAGAACCACTGAAAAATCTCAAAATTAAGTCTGCTTCTTTATCACCCGGGAATATAAATGTTGTATCCGAAAGTGGATTTAATTCACGGGCCAATTTCATCATTTTTTTCTCATCATAATGTGCTTGCATACCGATTATGACCCATGCCGGATTGCCTGCATATGGAACTGTAGTAAATGAACATAATCTCTTAGCCTTTACCCATTCCATTTTACCTCCCCTTCAATTGTTATTATATTTTGCGTCTCCTATATATCACACACACCACTACCACATTTCTTAAAAAAGTCAACATCACCGAATTCTAAAACCTGGGTCTTTTTGCTATTGTAGCGATAGATAGTAACTCCCTTACATTTCAACCTATGAGCAAGTAAAAATGCGGCGCGGGTCTGTTCTAATGTCGCATCCTCAGGAAGATTAATTGTCTTGCTGACTGCATTATCAACATATTTTTGGAATACAGCCTGCATCTTCAAATGTATCTCAGGCATTATCTCATGGGCAATGGGGAATAATCTCTTTACATCTTCAGGTATTTCCCTGATCTTCTTTAACGAACCTTCCCGAACAATCTCAGAAATTAAATCCGGCGAATAAAATCCTCTTTTATGAGCAATCTCTTCAAAAATTGGATTTACAACAACAAATGTCGTATCAAGAACATTACGAAGATAGCCGACAGAGAACAAAGGTTCAATGCCCGAAGATGTATCGGCAATCATACTTATCGTTCCAGTCGGTGCGATTGATGTGACTGTAGCATTTCTCATCGGTTGCGAATTTTTATATATTGATTTTTCAATATTGGGAAAAGAACCCCTTCTCTCACCGAGTGTCTTGGAGACACGCCGAGCTTCATTCTGAATAAAATTTGCCAAATTATCAGCAAATTTCAATGCCTCATCTGAATCATAAGGAATCCCGATTTTTATCAGACAATCAGCAAATCCCATCACACCCAGACCAATCTTTCTGTTACCCCTGGTAATCTTTTCAATTTCAGGTAATGGATATTTATTCGCGTCAATCACATTATCAAGAAAGTGAACCGCAATTTCAATGACATTTCTCAATTTTTCATAACTGAAATTACCATCCACAAACATTCTTGCAAGATTGATCGAACCCAAGTTGCAGGATTCATAAGGTAACAAAGGAACCTCACCACAGGGATTTGTACTCTCTATTTTGCCTAAATCAGGTGTAGGGTTCCTCCGATTGATTTCATCTATAAATATAATTCCCGGGTCACCAGTTTTCCAGGCATTTAATACTATCATATCAAAAATATCTCGGGCATTAATATTTTTAACCGGTCGCTGTGTTCTTGGATTTATCAGATCATAACCCTGATTATTTATTGCACGATTTATAAAATCATCTGACACCGCCACAGAAATATTAAAATTATTTAATTCGTTTTCTTTTTCTTTTGCCCTTATGAAATCAACAATATCGGGATGGTCAACATTTAATATACCCATATTTGCACCACGCCGTTTACCCCCCTGTTTTATCACCTCGGTGGCACAATCAAAAATTCTCATAAAGGAAAGCGGACCGGATGCTATACCCATTGTAGAACGCACCATATCACCCTTGGGTCTGATTTTAGAAAAAGAGAATCCGGTTCCACCACCTGATTGATGAATCAGTGCGGTGTTTTTAAGAGTTTCAAAAATGCTGATCAAAGAATCATCTATGGGCAACACAAAGCAGGCAGAAAGTTGACCAAGCGTACAGCCAGCGTTCATAAGAGTTGGTGAATTTGGGAGAAACTCAAGGTTCGCCATTACCTGATAAAATTCCTCTTCTGATTTATTTGCATCCTCATTATAATTTGCATCAACCTGTGCAATCGCTTTTGCAACCCTTCTAAACATTTCAGCAGGAGATTCTACAGGTTTTCCTTTGCTGTCCTGCAAAAGATATCTCTCGCTCAAAACCTTTAAACTGTTCAGGGAGAGTTTCAGTTGATCTTTGACACCAAGTATCGCCTTTTTATTTCTGATATCTGTTCTCAATTGTCGATAAACGATATACGCTCGTGCGGTATTAAATTTCTCATTTTTAATAAGGATTTGTTCTACAATATCCTGAATATCCTCTACATTTGGTTTTAAACTCCCAAATCTTTGTTCAATCTCTGCTATTACTTCATCCCCAATTTTTTTGGCAAGTTCTGTATCTTCATTCGTTGCCCTCAACGCCTTCTCAATTGCCAGATAAATTTTCTCGGGTTTGAATTCTACAATCGTACCATCTCTTTTGATTATAGATTTTATCATGGTTGATTATAATGTAATTTGATTATTTGTCAATAATGCATATTTTATTAGCACAAACTATCTACTGTATTAAATCCAAATATTTTGACAAAATTATGAATTATAGATTTCTTTACAATATCCATTTCTATCTTACATTTTAATATTTCCTGCATTGATGTCATTTTTATTTCCTTAAATCCACAGGGATTAATTAAATCAAAATATCTTAAATCAGTGCTGACATTTAAAGCAAATCCATGAAAACTCACCCATCTTTTAACTGCAATACCGATTGAACAGATTTTTTTCTCACCCACCCATACACCAATCATTTTTTCCTTCTTATCTGCGGGAATTCCGAAATCAATAAGCGTAGCGATGATTGCATCTTCAATCTTTTCAATGAAAGGTCGTATACCTGCAAGTCCTTTTTTTATATTAAATATAGGGTATCCGACAAGTTGTCCAGGACCATGAAATGTTACATCTCCCCCACGCTCAATATGGTATAACTCTATCCCCTTCTCCTCAAGGTATTTTACGGGCACTTTGATATTTTCAGCTTTTCCTGATTTACCAATCGTAACCACAGGATTATGTTGAACAAGAATTAGCGTATCCTGAATTTCCTCAGCCACCCTTTTTGAATGCAATTCTTTTTGTAAATCCCATGACTCTTTATAACCTCTCGTGCCCAGATCAAGAATTTTCAATTGATTCATGAGTTTTTTAATATGATAAACTTCGAATAGAGTGATTACTTAAATTAGCAATTTTATTTCGCGATTTGAAGTCTCTTACCACATGCCTTTATTGGAACGGGTTTGGTCGGCGGTCTGTAAGTAGGTTGCTTTATCTTTTCTACAGGGATACCGAGCTCGCGTGCAATGATTCTTACAATATGCCTTCTACATCCCTTGCCCTGACATAAACCCATTGTCACTCTTAAAATTCTTTTCAGCTCGTCCATAGTATGATAACCTTCTTTAATTTTCTGGACAATCTCTTCTTCAGTAATATCTTCACAACGGCAAATAATCTTCATAACCCATTTTAGCCGAAAAATTCAGGATGTCAAGTTTTACAAAAATTCTATTAAAAGCTCAGTCCTACCCCTACTCGCATTCTAAAACCCGGACTCCAATGAAAAGGATTATTGTAATAAAATGCCCTTGCCTTAATGTATTCCTCGCGCAATTCGTATGGGTTATTTATACCATCGTGATTATGGTCCGCCTGTGGTGTGTAATACGAACTTGAAAGAGTAATATTTGAAAATTGCCCAATGCTTACCGTTGAAGTCTGACCATCATCATCGGGTTTGCCAGTGGTACTATAGACTTGTGTTATCTGTTCGGTGTTAAACAGGTTATAGATATTTGCGAACAGAATAAAATTCAATTTCTGAATTGTTATCCCTTTTGTGATATTCGCATCAACATTTATATAACCGGGCATCCGCGCAGAGTTATCATCGCCAAGTTTATTTCCCTTATTATCGGTTGGCGTATATGGAAAGCCTGAATGGTAGGAGAATATAAAATCAGTCGTCATATTGCGTAAAGGTAGGAAGATAAAATTTTCGGGTGATTCAAATCCGAGTGTTGCATTAACAATGTGTCTCTCATCAAAATCAAGCCAGTAATCAATGCGTGGAATTGGATATTGTCCGGTAATCGGGTCAGGATTTTCAGTATAAATGTTATAATAATTCTGCCAGGCAGAAGAAGCAGTCCCTTTTGCAAATTGAAGCGTATAGGAGATATCAAAAGCCCAATAATTCATCATCCGTTTTTTCAAAGTCAACTCAATACCTTTAACATTTCCATAATCAAGATTTTGAACCTGGTAATAAGCATAAGGTAGTGCATCAATCTTCTGGGTCTGTATAAGGTCATAAATATCTTTGTAGTATGCAATAAAACCTAACGCGAAAATGTCAGATAATTGATTCTCGTAACCCATTTCATAAGAGATCGTCTTTTCAACCGTGAGATTTGGATTTCCAACGACTGAATTGTATCTCCTTAAAAGTAGCCAGACAACCTCTGGTTCAGTTGAGCGATAAAGGTCATGAGAAGTGGGGGTTTGATAAAAATGTCCGTAATTGAATCTAAATTTTGAACGGTCGGTTATTGGTAAGGAAAAACCAAGCCTTGGCGATAACCTTATCTTAGGCGGTGTTTCAATTACCGTTGAATCTCTTATATCACTTGGATTCCTCAAGCCACTTGCCTTGGAATCAAAATAATCCAACCTGATACCCACCCTTGTGATAATACCCTGAAAATCCATACGGTCCTGAACAAAGATTGCTCCTTTCACAGGATTTTTGTTATATCTGTCCCAGAACGGCGTGTGTGTCCAAGGGAGGTTATTATCAAACCATCCCACATTTTGTAAGATTGCATTAAATCCAGTCTTGAATTCATGAACCTCTCCAATAGCATTTGTATAAGAAAAATTGAATTGATAATCACGATTAAAGAAATAACGCCACATACGGTCGTCGCCGATAGTATAATAAAATCCCGTAGCGCCAAATGGATTGCGGCGTAAACTGCGTGCAGTTGACCTCTCAAATTCTTGATAATGATAAGACATATTTGGGTCAGCAAGTGAGTCAATCAGATAAGATTTTATAAGTGTATCAGGGATTTCAAATAACTTCTGCGGAAAATGATTTGCCTTAAATATATAATCATCAAACCATTTCCTACCCTGCCTTTCCTCTTCTTCTAAATCACGCACTGCATAAAACCTTGTATTTTTTGTATAACCGACTTTCGCTTCAATAATTGACTTTGTTGTGGGCATATAATTAAAAGTCAAACTTCCCAGATACCCTTTACGCAATTCAGCAGCGCGGTGGTCAAGATTATAGATCATACTCAATTCACCCCAAATATCACTATAGTACCGAAACATCTCTCTCTGATAAAATCCAGAAAATATTATTTTGCCTTTTGCGTTGGGCAGTCTATAAGATAATTTGCCCTGTGCCTTATAGTCAAATCTCGGCGAAGGAACTTTGTATTTTGCTCTCTGATGTGCATCAGTGAGATAAGACTCTCCGGATAAAAAGTATCTCAGTCTTGATTTAGATAAAACTCCACCCCCGATACTGAACTCATATTGATTATAACCATAATTCAATTTATCACCGCGAAAGATTTCATCAGTGGTGTAGCGCAAACTTCCACTCGTTTTATCACCTCCTTCGCGAGTCACAATATTGACAACCCCAGATAGTGCTTCACCATATTCAGCATCAAACCCGCCCGTGATAACGCCAATCTCTTCCACGGCTTCCTTATTTACCTGAACAGATTGTTGTCCATAGTGTGGTGCCTTTGCAAGAACTCCATCCACATAATATGCTATCTCGGTGTTTCTTCCTCCCCTGATATGAGTTCCCAGATTACTCGTTGATACACCTGCCTGTAATGTAATGATTTGATTGATCTCGGTAATTGGCAATTTTTTTATTTCTTCAGATGTAGAAATATGTGTGGTCTGCGTCTGGGTCCTGATAACAATCGGCTTCTCCTCAACAACAACCACCGGTTCAAGAATAATCACTCCGGGTGCTAGCTTAAAGTCTACAAATGTTGTTTGATTGCTCATTACGGTTATGTTCTTTTTAGTCACAGTATTATAGCCTACATAAGAGGCGGTAACCTCATAGGTTCCCACTGGAACAAACGGAATTACATAGATACCATTATCATCGGTTGATGCACCAATCTCCGTCCCTTCAACAACGACATTAACACCAATGAGTGGTGTGCCGTCAGACTCATCTATCACTTTGCCCTGGATCCTTCCCATACCGGTTGCCAGGGCAAAAGAACAGAATAATATCACTCCCCAATAAAAGCGTCTCATCTCAACCTCCCTTCTTATAAAAATTATATTATTTAAAAAATCTTCAATGTCAAGTGCTGTATTGACAATCGCCAAAGTTATGAATATAATGTTATTATATGAATTTATCTATGGTTGCGAAAGAATTTTACGAATTAAAATACAAAAGATGCGGGTGTAGCTCAGCGGTGGAGCATCGGCTTCCCAAGCCGAGGGTCGCGGGTTCAAATCCCGTCGCCCGCTCCTGTTTTTATTATTCTCATTTTATTAATAAGCACACCAATATAAGCATTCCCCCTGTTTTGAAATGCACAAATGTTTTATAGGTTTTTCTTTAATGTTTTTTATATCCTGCAGTTTATTTCAAAAACAGAATTTGTATCAAAAAGGTCTCAAAAATTACGAAAAAAAAGATTATGAAAGGGCAATAAAGTATTTCACAGAATTCTATAAAAATTCGCCCACCGGAGATTCAACCCTTTTTTTCCTATATAATTGTTATATAAAAATCGGCGATGTTCAAACTGGGATAAAAATCCTTGGAGAACTGGCAAAAAGAAAAAATCCCTCCGAGCACATATATACAAATCTTTTCAATTATTATCACCAGAACAATCTTTTTTATAAAATCAATCAAATGCTCCTAAATGCACCTCAATCTGTAATTCAGAAGTTTGATCAAAAATATCCATTGACAAAAAGAAGGTTTGCCGAATTGCTCACCGGTGCCATTTCATCAAGTAAAGTCAACGATCCGGTAAACTTTGTAATAAGAAAGGGATTGTTGAAATCTTCCCCGGATGGTAAATTTTATGATAATGATACGATAAAGATAAATCAATTAATTCTTCTTCTTGATAGTTTTATTTCTCCCGTAATCCCTGAAATTAATATGAACTTAAAATACATAAAAGCGGACTCTTATCTTTATCTCCCATATTTGCGTTTAATATCGCTGGACATTCTAAAACCTGACGAAAATATTGATCCCGAATCAACTGGCCCATTAAGTATGGCACTATATGGGATAACTAATTTAAAAAATAAAGGATTTATAAAATGATCCGCTTGATTGACCGCTATTTTATAAAAGAATTTATTCCGCCATTCTTTTTTTCAATCTTTGCCCTGACATTTATACTTTTGATGGACCAACTCTTCCGGCTCATAGACCTGTTTGTGCGGAAGGGTTTGCCAATATCGGTCGTGGGACAGATTTTGATTTACAACCTTCCTCTAATTATCTCTTATACAACACCGATGGCAATTCTCATTGCTATTGTTATGAGTTTTGGTAGATTCAGCCATGACAATGAAATACTTGCCCTCAAGACAAGCGGAGTTTCTTTTATGAAAATGTTGAGAACACCGTTCATTGTTGTAATAATAATTATGACATTTCTAATATTTTTCAATCATTATTTTTTGCCTGAGGCGAACCATCGCGCAAGAAACCTTATGTATGATGTTGCCCGGAAAAGACCGGCTGTCAGAATTCCTGACGGCGTATTTACCAACGAATTTCCAGGGTATACAATATACATTGCAAAAAAAATTGAAAAGACCGGCGAGATATTCAATGTGACAATTTACGATTTTAAAAATAATTCAATAATAACCGCACCAAAAGGAAATCTATATTCAATAGAAGCAGAAGATATCACTCAATTCGTTCTTTATAATGGAGAATTTCATCAATTGATAGATAATACCAGGTATCAAAAGACAAAATTTGAAAAGCAGGTAATAAATATTCCAGTGAATACTGAATTTGTTAGAAAAGAAAGAAATGTGCGCAGTGATGATGAATTAAACCTTCCAAGATTAATAAAAAACATAAAATTGGTATCTTCAGAAATTGATAAAATTAAAGCCGAAATCAATGAACTTGGAACAATCACAATTGATAAATATACCAAGGGAGAGATTGAAAAAACCCAGGTTATACGATTTCAAATTGATCAAAAAATTTCAGTAATAAAAAGTAAACTAAGAAATCGTGCACGGTATTTAATTGAAGTGAATAAAAAAATTTCACTTGCCTTTGCCTGCCTGGTCTTTTTAATTATGGGCGCACCGCTTGGTTATCTATTCAGAAAAGGGGGTATTGCTGGATTATTGCTCGGGATTCTGTTATTCTCTGCTTATTATATCCTCTTTTTAACCGGTGAAGAGTTCGCAGACCGTAGAAATTTTTCTCCATTCTGGGCAATGTGGCTACCCAATATTATATTACTCATCCCCGGAATTCTCCTTTTCTACCTTGCCGAATATGAACGGTTACCATTATTCAAAAAGAAAATATGAAGATAATTTATAAATATGTTTTAAGCAATTTCCTACGCTATCTTTTCTTTTCGCTTATTATACTCATATTTATCTATATAATTATAAATTTATTTGATAATCTCGGTAGATATTTATCAAGGAATATCCCGTTTAAAGATATCTTGATTTATTATCTTTATCTAATTCCTTCTTATACTGTTTTGTTAATACCTGTTGCCGCAATAATCGGTGTATTTTTTATCTTCGGTTATATGACCAAATATCGTGAAATCATCGCTCTAAAGGCACAGGGTATGGACTTAAATAATCTATTTATTTTAATTCTAATAACCGGGTTTTTTATTTCTATCTTTACATTTATTTTTCAGGAAACCGTTATGGTATGGTCACAGTCAAAACTTTCAAAACACAAAACGACAAAAATTGATAAAAGACCGTTACCTTCTGAAACAAAACGCTATAATTTTTTTTATTATGGCGAAAATAACTGGATTTACTATATTAAAGAATTTAACCCCAGAGATTCGACATTAAATAATATTATGCTATGGAAGATTGATGAGAAAAGGCATATTATAAAAAGGATTGATGCTAAAGGAGCGAAATTTATTGGCCACTGGCAGTTTAATAATGCGACTGTCAGAGATTTTGACACCCTTGATAATGAACAAATAAATCATTTTACAATTCTTGATATGCTGGAATTGAAAGAAAAACCGATTGATTTCGCACGTTTACCTAAACCAGTTGAAGAGATGAATTTCATTGAATTATCACAATTTGTTAAAAAGCGGCTACGCGCCGGCGAAGATGTAGCAAAAGAAAATGTGGAGTTAAACTATCGCTTCTCATTTCCACTAATAACCCTGATTCTACTCTTAATCTGTCTTCCGATTTCAGTCGTGCTCCGTCGTGGTGGTGTTGCAATAGGACTGGGGATAAGCATTGTTCTGGCATTTGTTTATTGGGGATTTATTCAATCCTGTCGCGCCTATGGTTATACTGGAATTATGCATCCTGTCATTTCTGCCTGGTTGCCTAATATAGTCTTCACAACCGCAGGGATAATATCAATCCTGAGCATCAGAAGGTAAAGCTGGATCAACGAAAATTACATTTTCCCTCATCAATATCACAGATCCTAATTTCCCTTTTTTGCTCTTCTTCAAATATTTTCTCTGGGTATATGAGACAGGAATATTTTTTTGATTTTTTGCCTTACTGAAATAAGCAGCAATCGCCGCTGCCTTTTCTATATCATCTTTTCTTACATTCTGACCTTTTTTCAAAACCGGTCTTAATATAGTATGTGCACCTTCATAACCACGGATATGGAAAAAATAGTCATCGGGCTGGGCAAATTTGAAAGTCAATTCCATATTTGTTCGTGCATCTTTCCCAACATAGATATGTGAACCAGAATCAAGAACGAATTCACGAAAAGGTGAAGTTTTCTTTTCTTTGACCAATTTCGCGTCAGCACTTTTAGAAATATGTTTTTTTATCTCTACACCAGATTTAAGTAAGTTAATCTCTTTTTCTAATTTCTTTATCCTCTCCTCTATTTTTGGTATTCCTCTTTTCATCTTTTTATATTTTTTAAAATATTCCTCGGCATTTTTATAAGCATCTTTAACTGGGTTTAATTTGATTTCTATATCCTTTTGTGAATATGGATCAAATAATTTGATTTTTTCCATGCCTTTTTTAATCTTGGAAATATTCATCAAAATCAATTCTCCGGCAATCCGGTAAAATTCAACTACTTCTTTATCCGCAATTTCTTTCTTTAATCTTGCAATTTTTTGTTCAATCTTAATTATTGCGTTTTTTGTTTTGTTCTCTATTGAAATTTTGTTTTTCTGCTCAACATAAAAAGTTATTTCTTCTTTAAATAATTCGTTCCACGAATCATATTCACGAATAAACTTATCAGCAAATAGACTTATCTTCAATGGTTGGATTGATATAACTCTTGGTTTATGTGGCGCACCATTAATAATATTTTTTAAATTTTCAAGTGTCCCCTGATTCAATTCCTGAGCAAGTGATTTATCTATTCCTTCAAAATTTTTTATAAGTAATTCTTTACTTTCCAGGTTGGGAAGTGTGACATTAAAAATAGAATCTTTGGGTGTCTTTTCAATATATCTAAGGAATAAATCTCTTCTTGTTTTATCAAGAAAAAGTGAAAGATTTGGCCCTTCTTTATAAAATGATAATCTAATTTTAAAAGAAATTCGCTGTCCATATTCAACTCTTTCTAAAAACAAATCAACAACTGGTGCAAAACCAATCTGCTGAATATGTGTGATGTGCACTCCTTCTAAATGTTCATCAAAAACATTCAACTTCAAAAATTTGCTATTCTTATTTCCTATGTATAACCCTAAGGCTTGAGGATAAAGTGAAACAAATAATGAGTCATCATCAAATTCAACCTGAATTAATCTGTCCTGAGCAGAAACCCTGTGAATAAATTTGTTTATAATTAAACGACTTATCTCTTTCAAAACAAGGTGTAGATATATACCATTCATATTTCAGTCTATCTATAAATATCAATCAAGTCAAGGATGAAACAGCGCAGTTGAAGTCTTAACATCCAATATTGCTTTTATCTCCTTATCTCCATTGATTGCCACACCAATCCGAGGTAAAAATTGTAGGAAATTAAAACACATTTTTGTTTCTAAGGAAAGTTCTATTCCAAAACTGTAATAATTATCTTTTTCGGGAAATATTGCATAATCAAAGAAAATTATCCCAAACAGGTCCTCAAAATAAATATTCGGATTCCAGAACCCTTTTCTTAATTTAAATAATGTGTGGGAATATTCGGCAGTGAATATTGTTCCCTCAGGAACATTGACAGAATTATAGCCACGGATTGAAACCGATGGAGTATCGGGATTCTGGGGGTCGTAGAAACCATTAATATATGTTCGTAATTCGCCACCAAACATAATCTTGTTAAATCCGAGAACACCATTGAAACAGGTGCGGTTGATTGATGAATTAAACCCTATCCTTTCCAGGGGTATAGATAAATCTCCAAAATATGTAGAATAAGGTAGCCTTGCAGTTAAAGAAAATCTTGGTATAATTTCCTTTCGGATAAAATCATCAAACGAATTAAATGAAAGTCCGAATGTGACATTTGATATTCCATAGCCTAAACTTCTGTAAAGCGGATAATAAGACATTATACTAAAACTATTACCAAGATTGTAAAAAAGTCCAACCGAAAGTGGGCTAAAGAAATAAGACTGGATTGTTGTCATCAACAAAGGTTCGTCATTCAGTTGGTCATAACCAATCCAAGTTAAATACGAGTGTTCCCCTGTTGCTTCAAAACCAGCAATAACCGCACTGTAAAGCCATTTTTTAAAAGTTGAATCCACGGGCAGAAAAATTGGCAAGCGGACTGAGGGATAAAGCGTCTTTGCGATATCAAAATAATTACCGTTTTTTGTTTGCATATTTAGTGAATTGAAATCCGGTTTCTGTGTGTATTCATAGTCTTTTATATAGTACAGTTCTGGCTTGCACTTTGTTTCATAAATGTCAAAACCATCTATGTTCAAACCACTAAAAATTAAAGTATTATCCAGAACGACGAAGGCATTAGTAAATCCTTCTTCTGTATAGCGCAATATCTGTTCGGGATTGTTAAGATTAACCGCATAGGCATAATGTTTTCCATCATAGTTTGCAATAAAACCGAGCAGGTCTTCACCAATAAAATACAAGTTTCCTTCGGTCCAGGGCGTAGTAATAATTGGATTAAAACTTCCCCCATCCATATCAAAAGTATACAAATCCGTGTTTTCAAATTGCTTTTTTGCAGAAACAACAATCCACTTTCCATTTGTTTCAATATCGTTTATCAACATTTCACTTTCCTGAAGTTTCTTTTTGCCGCTTTTATTATATAAACAAATTTCAGAGCCGTATCCTGTCTGTTTATTTTTGGCATAAAGAATTGTCGAATCATTCAAAACACAAAAAGTCCTGATATCATCCTTTAACAAATTTTCAGATTTTTTAGTTTCTAAATTTATTCTTTTTAAAACTGATGTTATCCCAAATCCATTTAAATATGCATTTTTTGCACGCTTTATCTCTGCTGAACAAAAATATAAATTGTTATTATACAATCTCATTTTTGCCGTCAACCAACTATTAATTGTCGCAAACACCCTCTCCTTCTTTTTCTGCAAATCATATTCCATCAACTGGACCAACACTTCGTATGTAAATCCGTTAATCTTGATTGGTTTCTCGCGGACATAGTATATTTTGTCTCGATAATTCACCAGAGAAGATATGTACCAGCCGTCTTTGGTCAATCTTGTAGCATCATAATTTTCCGCTACTGTTTTACTTTTGAGATAACGATGCCATTCAGAAAAAAGTGTGGGAAATGTTCGACTGTAGGTACTTAATGCCGCAAGGTCTGGTCCCAGAATAGGAAGTAATGCGGAGAATGGTGCCCATGGGTAGGAGCCATAAATATTGAAAAATCGGGCAAATCTATCCTGACCATATTTATCAGATAAAAAATCAAAGAATTCACCACCGTATAAATAAATTCCTCCGTAAGGAAATGATAATGGTTCATTCGTTACCTCAACAATTGTAGGACATTTATTTTTACTTGCCCTTAAACCAAGATAGTTATCAAAAAAACCGTCATTTAATCTTCCCTCATAAGGTGAAATTTGCGATTCAGAATAGACCGTAATTCCCTCAATAATCCAACCTGGTGAATACATATTTGGCTGAAATAGCGAACCAAAAGCACCAGTAAGTAACTTGGGCAAACCGCTGGTCTTGGTTAGATGAGCAATATGGGTGAACTCATGGACGCTTACATTTCTGAACCAATCCTCAGTTCCTTCAAGATAATAATCAAAATTGGGGGGATTGGTAAAAATATGAATATTATAGAAAAATGGGTCGGCATAACCATTACTCAAAATTCCTATATCTTCTATGACTATAGGAAGTTGACGGGGATAGTTTCCTGTGAGTTTAACTACATCATTCCTATAGTATTCAAGATTTTTTAAGGTCTGGGATGCCTCGTATTCATAACCCGGTTTATAAATAATAATAAAATTGTCTGTCTTTAAAACCCTCCAATCAAACCAGGATATGATTATAAAAGACAACAATACCATACCGAATTATAATCAAAGTTTTCCTTAAATCAAGAATTGTAAAATATCGTTAATGATTCAATGTGATAGGTCTGGGGAAACATATCAAAAAGGTAAACATTTTTTATTTTATAACCGTTCTTTATTATCAAATTTGCATCCCGGGCAAGGGTTGCCGGATTGCAGGAGAGATAAACAACTTTTTTCACATTCATATCTTTAAAATACTGTATCACGCTCTCACCCACGCCTTTTCTTGGTGGGTCCATTATCAAAGTATCACATTCTCTAACTGAGCAAATTTTGTCTTCAACCCTTCCTTCAATAAAATCAATATTGTCAACACCATTCAGATTCGCATTATTTATTCCTTCTTTTACCGAATTAGGATTTTCTTCAATCGCTATTAATTTATTACAAAGCTCTGCCACACATATACCTATTACACCCACACCTGCATAAAGGTCAATTACTATTGGACCTTGAATTTCCTGCTTAATTTTTTTTATAATCTGTTCAAAAACCCGAGTATTCACCTGAAAAAAAGATGTAGGACCGACCTGAAATCTTTTACCGTCAAGTATTTCTTCGTAAAAAGAATTTCCAGAAATTATAATATTTTTTTCACCAAAGATTCTATTTGTCCTTTTCGTATTTATATTTTGACTGACACCAACAATTTCTTTACATTCATTTAAGAGCCCTGTATAAAGTATCCCGGGTAGCGTTTTTTCTTTCGTCACAAATGTTATGAATATCTGCCCGGTATTTGTCCCTCTTTTGACTATTATATGTCTCAAATTTCCCTTATGTCTGGATTCATTATAAATTTCTATATTTGATTTTTTTATACGCCCGCGCAGAATCTCAACTACACTGTTAATCTCTTTTTGATTGATACAACAGATATTATGACTTACGACTTCATGCGTTCCTTTTTTAAAATATCCAATTTTTAATTCTTTATTTTTCTGCACAGGCAATTGGGCACGATTACGATAATACCAGGGTTGGTTATAAAAAACTTTAATATCACTATATTCAATCTTTCCGATATGTCTTAAAGTATCAATAAGGATTTCTCTCTTTAATTCTATTTGTTTATTATAATCAATATGCTGCATCTGGCATCCACCACATAATCCAAAAACCGAACAAAGTGGCTCAACCCTTGCAGGTGATGATTTAATAATTTCAACAACCCGTGCAACATTATAATCTTTTTTTTCAACAATGATATCTGCCTTGACTTCTTCGCCCGGTATAACAAAGTCCACAAAACAGACTTTGCCATTTATATACCCAATCCCCTGCGCACCAAGATTTAATTTCTCAATCTTCAGGTCAATCGTTTTGGTCATATAAAAATTATATCTGGTTAATGATGAGTTTCAATATTTTAATTTGCTTAAGTTTTCCACCTTTTCTTTTCAATTATTGGTAATTACTAAAAATAGCCTATTTGAGGATAAAAAATCTGTAGTGATAACCATTTTCAAAAATCAATTTAGTAGCAAAATGTATTTAACATAAATGGAATGGAAATTCTTAAAATTTAATCTGGGCATCATAATACCGCTGGCAGAAGTAGTTGAGTCCCATCTCTGCATCAAGTTCTTTCCCTGCCTGCCCCGTGAGAAGCGTCGAGATTTCTAACGGGGTAAATCCATGCACATTGCCTGCACCTGCAAGCATCTCACCAAAGGGCTGGTAAGCACCAGTCCATACCACATTTCCCGATTCATTCGTCATCTTCCGCGGCGAACCCAATGCATCACAATGATACCAACTCGTATCTGCACCAGCAGTATAGTAAAATCCGAAATACGAATTTCGAAATCCAAAACAAATTCCAAATTCAAAATTCCAAACTGAATAATATTTGAAGTTTGTAGCATTGGGATTTAGATATTGTTTAGAATTTCGGATTTCGGACTTAGAAATTTTCATTATGTATCCTCTAATAAGGATATTCTACCCGAATTTTGTAATATGTCAATACTACACAACCGTTGATAATTTGCATTATCTTTAAGATTTATGTAGAAAGTAGAGATCTGACCCCCTGTGTCCCCTGCCTACTGTAGCATTGGAAAATCATATTCAAAATTTTGTAGATGCATAGAAGCGATGTATCAAAATCAACATTTTACCATTTTTCGGCAGGTGAAAAATGTTG
>JBDRVV010000027.1 GCA_039802005.1 candidate division WOR-3 bacterium | reverse complement strand
TGCCTGAGGGTGTGGAGATGGTGATGCCTGGTGACAATGCGAATTTAGAGGTGGAGTTGATTTCGCCGGTGGCGATTGAGCAGGGTTTGCGTTTTGCGATTCGTGAGGGTGGTAAGACGGTCGGTGCCGGGGTGGTAACCCAAATAATTGAATAAAAAACAAAAGGGATAATATGAGAGTGATCATCAGCCTTGCCTGCACGAATTGTAATAATAGAAATTATACAACGACTAAGGATAAGAAAAAACAGTCGCGGTTAGAGATTAAAAAATACTGTAAATTCTGCCGGAAGCACACGCTGCACAAGGAAGTAAAGTGATTCCGCGAGATTCTGATAATCTGATATACCTTAAAGTCCTATTGATTTTATCTTTAGGTATTTAGGTACTTTGGACTTTTTGGTATTTATAATGTTTAGGCCTGTAGCTCTAACGGCAGAGCATCCGGCTCCAAACCGGAGGGTTGGGGGTTCAAATCCCTCCAGGCCTGGATAAAGAAAAAAGTGATTAAAAAAATAATTGATTATATAAAAGGTGTTTATTTAGAAATGAGAAGGGTCTCCTGGCCAACGAAGAACGAACTTGTTAGTTCAACGGTCATTGTTATTATTGTATCAATATTTGTGGCTTTGATTATATTCGTTCTGGACCGTATTTTTACGGCATTGTTAGGTATTGTCATTAGATAATAATAATATGAACTGGTATGTTGTACACACATTAACTGGGCACGAACAAAAGGTAAAAAAAATACTGGAAAGGGTAATAAAAGAGCAGGGAATGGAAAATAATTTTGGAAAAATCATTATTCCGGTTGAAAACCTTATTAAAATAAAAAAAGGGAAGAAAGTAATGGAAGAAAGAAGGCTTTATCCTGGTTATATTGTTATTGAAATGGAACCAACGAACGAGGCTTTAAAACTTGTGAACTCTGTACCTGGAGTTACCCATTTTCTGGGCACAAGAAATAAACCGATACCCCTGGGAGAAGATGAAGTTAATGCACTTTTAGCACAGGTTGAAGAATCCAAGAAAAAAATTGTTACAAAAATACCTTTTACAAAAGGAGAACGGGTTACTGTCATAGATGGACCTTTTACTGATTTCGTCGGCACCGTAGAAGAAATTTATCCTGAAAGAGAAAAGGTGAAGGTGATGGTGGTGATATTCGGAAGACCAACACCAATTGAACTCGGTTTTCACCAATTGAAGAGTTTCTGAAAGGAGTTTTATGGCGAAGAAAGTCGTTGCCGTTGTTAAATTACAAATTCCAGGAGGAAGTGCTACACCGGCACCACCGGTGGGACCGGCATTGGGTCAGCACGGGGTTAATATAATGGAGTTCTGTAAGGCATTCAATGCTGAGACTAAAAACCTTACAGGACTTGTCATACCGGCAGTAGTTACTATCTATAACGACCGTTCCTTCACTTATGTCTTAAAAAGCCCGCCCGCCTCAATTCTTTTAAAACAGGCCGCAGGCATTGCTAAAGGCTCTGCCCAGCCAAATCGCGAAAAAGTTGGAAAAATCACAAAAAAACAACTTGAGGAGATCGCTCAGCGTAAGATGAAAGATCTCAATTGCGATAGTCTTGAAAAGGCAATAAAAATAATTGAAGGAACGGCAAGAAATATGGGTATAATTGTGGAGCAGGAATGAAGAGATCAAAACGTTATAATGAAGCATTATCCAAAATTGATAAAAATAAGAAATATTCTTTAAAGGAAGCTATTGAAACTTTAAAGAGCATTGCTAACGCGAAATGTAATGAGTCTGTGGATATCGCAGTCAAGTTAAATATTAACATAAAGAAACAGGACCAGATGGTTCGTGGTACTTCAGATCTACCCTATGGCACAGGAAAAACAAAAAAAATACTCGTTCTTACCAAGGGTGAAAAGGAAAAAGAAGCAAAGGACGCGGGTGCTGACTATGTTGGTTTTGAAGAATATATAGAAAAAATAAAATCAGGGTGGATTGATTTTGACAATGTTATAGCAACGCCTGACGCAATGTCTGAAGTTGGAAAACTGGGTAAAATCCTCGGTCCCAAGGGTTTAATGCCATCCCCAAAAACCGGCACCGTTACATTTGAGGTTGGTAATCAGGTGAAGGCATTGAAAAAAGGCAAAATTGAATTTAAAACTGACAAGGGTGGTTGTGTTCATGCCCTGGTAGGCAAAGTATCTTTTCCGGTTGAGCATCTCGAAGCTAATATCCAGACATTTATACAGGACCTCATTGCTGCTAAACCGTCTACCGTTAAAGGTCAATTCATAAAATCTATTACACTCTCCTCTACTTTTGGACCTGGTATTAAATTAAATGAAAAAGATTTTCTAAAGTCAAAATAGAGTTATAAATATAACTTTCAAATGGGAGGAATGAATGCCCTCGCAAAAAAACATTGAAACCTTAAAAAAGAGCACAGAGATCATGAAGAATGGAAAGGCATTTTATTTCACTGAGTTCACAGGATTAAATGTGCAGCAATTGGAAAATTTACGACGGGAATTGAAAAAAAATCAATGCAATTATCTCGTAGTCAAAAATACCCTGGGACTCTTGGCATTGAAAAATTTAGGCTATGAAATTGATTCAATAAAGAAAATATTTTATGGACCAATAGGCATAGCAATCGCTTATGATGATCCTCTTGTGCCAACCAAGATTCTTAAGAATATTCAGGGATTAAAAATTAAAGGCGCTTTTGTTGAAGGAAATGTTTATGACGCAGGTGGAGTTGCCGAGCTAGCAAAAATACCATCAAAACTTGTTCTTTTGCAATCCGTTGTTGGTTCTCTTAATATACTCGGCAATCTTGTTAATACATTAAATAGTGTTATACAAAATTTAGTTTTTACAGTTGATGGAATTAAAAATAAAATTAATAGTTAAATAAGGGGGTAAGAAATGACAACAAAAACCAAAAGAAGCGTTGCTGAATTGGTTGAAGATATAAGCAACCTTACTGTTCTTGAACTCTCAGAACTTGTAAAATCGCTCCAAGAAAAGTTTGGTGTTACTGCTTCTGCACCAGTTCAAGTAGTTGCCCAGCCAGCCGCTGGTGCTGAACCAGCAAAAGCAGCAACCGAAGAAAAGAGCGAATTTACAGTGACATTAACCGCCAGTGGTGATAAGAAAATACAGGTTCTAAAAGTCCTGAGAGAACTCACTGGTTTAGGGCTGAAAGAGGCTAAAGACCTCGTTGACAACCCACCAAAAGTAATAAAAGAAGGAGCCACAAAAGAAGAGGCACAAAATTTCAAAACCAAACTTGAAGAAGTCGGGGCAACAGTTGAAGTAAAATAATAATGGTTATTGGGTTGGGATTTGAGTCTGGAATTTCCAGCATCCCGACCCAAATGCCTGTTTAATAAATAGGAGGCATATGAATAATATACTTGATTTTTCAAAAAATAAGGTTGTTTTTGAAATGCCCCATCTTCTTGAGATTCAAACTGAATCGTTCAAAAAATTTCGTGATCATGCTTTAGATAGAATATTCAACGAGGCTTTTCCTGTAAGTGGAATTCACAATAAATACGAATTGCGATATATTGGCCACCGCCTCGGCTCTCCTAAATATTCAGTTCAGGAAGCTATTGAGAAAGGGGTTACATACTCTCTACCATTGAGGGTTAGTTTCCAGCTGTTGTCTAAAGAAGAAAATGTCCTTCGTTCGATTGTAGAACAGGAAATATATCTATGTGACCTACCATTGATGACGCACAGAGGAACTTTTATTATTAATGGTGTAGAAAGGGTTATTGTAAATCAAATTCACCGCTCGCCTGGCGTATATTTTAGTGAGGAGAGCGATAACTATTCCGCGATGGTGATTCCTTATCATGGACAATGGATAGAATTTATTGTTGACCCACAAAATATATTGTGGGCTATCCTCGATCGAAAGAAAAGAATATCCGGAACACTATTTTTAAAAAGTCTGGGTTATATAAAAAATGAAGATATAGTGAGCCTCTTTTACCCAACAAAAGTCATAGATTTAGACGAAGCAAAGAATTGTTTTCTTGCAGAAAAATTTGAGTTTGATAATGTTCAACTGGAGGTCCTTGACCTCATAGACGAAACACATTACGACATACTTAAAAGCAATTCTATTAAAAAGGTAAAGATCGTAGACGCTCATGATGCCGGTGTCTCAATTCTGGCAAATACGATTAAAAAAGACCCGGAGAAAATAACAAATGTAGAGGACGCCGCAAGAAAAATTTATTCGCTGTTAAGATCTATTCCGCCACCGACTCCGGAATTTGCGATAAATTACATAAATGATCTCCTTTTTAACAAGAATTATTTTGACCTTGGCGAGGTTGGTCGTTTTAAGATTAACCAGCGACTGGATATTAAAAAAGAGTTGACCAATACAAACTTTACAAAAGACGATTTGATTAAGGTGTTGAAGGAATTGTTAAGATTTGCCAATAAAGAATTTGAACCCGATGACATCGACCATCTCGGTAATAGACGCGTAAGAAGGGTTGGCGAGCTATTGGAAACTCAATTCAAACAGGCAATAACCCAACTTATTCAGAGTATAAAAGAGAAGGCGTCTTTAATGGAAGAAAAGGACCTCTCACCCCAGGACCTTATCAATCCCCATCTTGTATCTAATATATTAATGAAATTTTTTACAACATCCCAGTTATCACAATTCATGGAGCAGACAAACCCAATATCAGAAATGACGCACAAGCGTCGTATCTCATCATTGGGTCAAGGCGGGCTCACCAGACAGACTGCAGGCTTTGAAGTCCGTGATGTTCATTATTCACACTACGGTCGTATTTGTCCCATAGAGACACCCGAAGGTCCCAATATTGGCTTGATTTCAAGTTTATCCAGTTACGCCCGTATAGATGAATACGGATTTATTGTTACACCATACTGGGAAGTAAAAAATGGGGTCGTTAAGAACAAATTTGTCTATTTACGGGCGGATGAAGAAGATAAGTATACAATTGCCCAGGCAAATACACCCGTGGATAAAAATGGTAGGATTTTAACCGACCGTGTTCTCTGCCGCCGGAAAGGAGAATTTCCTATGGTCCCACCTGAAGAAGTGGACTATATGGATGTCTCACCTGAACAGGTATTCAGTCCAACTGCTTCATTAATACCCTTCTTAGAGCACGACGATGCAGATAGAGCCTTGATGGGTTCAAATATGCAAAGGCAGGCGGTACCCTTAATAAATCCTGATATACCACTTGTTCAAACTGGAATGGAAAGCAAAGTCGCCAGGGACTCAGGGACGATACTCATTGCCGATGATGATGGAATTGTAGATTATGTAGATGCAAATCAAATTGTCGTAAAAAATAATAAAGGTAGAAAAATAAAATATCATCTTTCCAAATTTATCCGTTCCAATCAAAATACCTGCATTCATCAACGTCCTTTAGTACATATTGGCGATACGATTAAAAAAGGTCAAATCCTTGCTGATGGTTATGCCACAAAAGAAGGTGTACTTGCACTTGGCAAAAATGTACTCGTAGCCTTTCTACCATACCTTGGTTATAATTTTGAGGATGCGATTGTAGTAAGTGAGAGACTATTGAAAGATGACACTTTTACATCCATCCATATTCTTGAGTTTGATTGCGAAGTGAGAGAGACAAAATTGGGTCCCGAGGAAATTACGAGAGATATCCCGGGTATCCCTGAATCTATGTGTAAAGATCTGGATCAATTTGGCATAGTGCGCATTGGTGCCGAAGTTGGACCTGATGACATACTTGTGGGGAAGATAACGCCAAAAGGAGAAAGTGAACTAACACCCGAAGAGCGCCTGATGAGAGCTATCTTCGTAGAAAAATCAACAAATGTCCGCGATACATCACTTCGAGTTGAACCCGGTGTTGAGGGTGTTGTCATTGATGTGCGTGTTTTAACGCGCCGAACGACTGATCCTCTGGCAAAAGCAGTAATGGATGAACGCGAGAAAAAAATCAAACAGGAATTTACCCAGGCACACAATGAGATTATTAGCACTCGTAATGAAGTATTAAAGCAGTTATTAAAAGAAGAAATTGCCGCATCAACTATCCGCGATGACAAAGAAAGAGTCCTTCTAAAGAAAGGACAAAAATTTGATGACGAATTTTTCACCAATCTAACCACTGAAAAAATTACTGCCGATGAAAAATTTGTTGATAACGAAAAATTGCACGAAAAAATTACAAAAATAATGAAGGAATATGAAGAAACTTTACAGCAACTCAAAGCCGACGAAAAAATAGAAAAGGATAAATTGTTACGTGGAGACGAACTACCTTATGGGGTTTTAAAAGTAGTAAAAGTGTATATTGCCCAGAAAAGAAAAATTTCGGTGGGCGATAAAATGGCCGGGAGACATGGGAATAAGGGTGTCGTTGCAAAAATAGTTCCTGAAGAAGATATGCCATATCTTGCTGATGGCACTCCAATTGACATCGTTTTAAATCCCCTTGGTGTTCCTTCAAGAATGAATGTCGGACAGATTCTTGAAACCCATCTGGGCTGGGCAGCAGATAAAATAAAATTTTATGCCCTTTCACCAGTCTTCAATGGTGCCACGGTTGGGGAGATTAAAGAAAAATTAAAAGAGGCTGGACTACCTGAATCTGGACAGGTTACTCTATATGATGGACGGACCGGGCTCCCATTTGATTCTGAAGTTACCGTCGGATATATGTATATGTTAAAGTTGATTCATATGGTGGATGAAAAAATGCATGCCCGTTCCAGTGGACCATATTCGCTCATCACCCAGCAACCCTTAGGTGGAAAAGCACAATTCGGTGGTCAAAGACTTGGTGAAATGGAAGTGTGGGCACTTGAGGCATATGGTGCAGCATACACACTCCAAGAAATGCTGACCGTGAAATCAGATGATGTAGATGGAAGGGCTTCGATGTATGAAGCACTAATTCGTGGTAAAAATCCTCCAAAACCACGAGCGCCTGCATCTTTTAATGTATTGTTGAAAGAATTACAGGGACTCTGTCTCAATGTAAGTTTTGAAAAAAAGGAGGAGTCTAATGAAACATAATCCTCCGGAGGTATTTGATTTTTCAGATTTCAATGGAATAAAGTTAAGTCTTGCTTCGCCTGAGGCGATTCTATCTTGGTCAAAAGGTGAAGTCACGAGGGCTGATACGATAAACTATAGAACCCAAAGACCAGAAAAGGATGGATTATTCTGTGAAAAAATATTCGGGCCGGTAAAGGATTTTGAATGCGCCTGTGGGAAATATAAAAAGGCAAAGTACCGGGGCACTGTCTGTGACCGATGTGGTGTAGAAGTCCAACCAGCATCGGTCCGCAGAGAAAGAATGGGGCATATTGATCTTGCGGTTCCTGTTGCCCATATTTTCTTTTACAAGATTCCACCCAGTAAAATTGGTTTACTTTTAGACCTAACAATAAACCAGTTGGAAAGAATATTAAATTATGAAGATTATATAGTTGTAGAACCCGGTAATTCACCATATCCAAAAGGACGAATTCTCAATGAAGAAGAGTATCAAGAAGCGAAAGCAAAAAATTATGAGGGCTTCAGGGCAGATACCGGTGGACAGCCGATTTATGACTTGCTAAAAGAGATAGAATTAGAGAATCTTGCCACAGATCTCAGGACTAAACTTGAAAAGGAAACGCTTGAAGCCAGAAAGATTAAACTATTGAATAAATTAAAATTAGTAGAGGCATTGAGATTTTCTGGGAACCGTCCGGAATGGATGATGTTAACGAGAATTCCTGTAATTCCGCCAGACTTGAGGCCTTTGGTAGCACTTGAAGGTGGTAGATATGCTACCAGTGATCTAAATGATCTTTACAAAAGAGTAATTACCAGAAATAATCGTGTTAAACAGTTGCTTTCAGGAATTAAAACACCCGAGGTGATTGTCCGCAATGAAAAAAGGATGCTACAGGATGCAGTTGATGCACTTCTGGATAACTCAAGACGGACAAGACCGATTAAAGGTAGAGGCAACAGACCATTAAAATCACTTGCTGATGCATTAAAAGGTAAACAGGGAAGATTCCGTAGAAATTTGCTGGGTAAGAGAGTAGATTACTCTGGGCGATCAGTGATAGTTGTTGACCCGAATCTCAGATTATACGAATGTGGCATTCCGAAAGAAATGGCACTTGAATTATTCAAACCGATGATAATTCGTAAGCTTGAAGAGAGAGGCGTTGTCGATTCAGAAAGAAGTGCACGCAGACTTGTTCGCTCCCGCTCTGCCGAAGTCTATGAAATCTTAGAAGAAGTAATAAAAGAACATCCTGTTTTATTAAATAGGGCTCCGACGCTCCACCGCGTATCAATCCAGGCATTTTTACCGGTTTTAAAAGAAGGACGCGCTATTGCCATTCACCCACTTGTATGTGTGCCTTATAATGCCGATTTTGATGGAGATACAATGAGTGTTCATATTCCGCTATCGCCTGAGGCGATAATGGAATCATACCTGCTAATGCTTTCCATTCACAATATCAGAAGTCCAGCAAACGGCAAGGCGATGATGATCCCCACCCAGGATATTGTCATTGGACTACATTATCTTACAAAAAAGCGTGGTAATGCCAAACCGGTAAAATTATACGATGATATTGATGAAATTAACTTTGCCTTAGAAAATAAATATCTCTCTCTGCATGATCCGATATTATATAAATACAAAGATAAAAGAATTGAAACCACGCCCGGAAGAGTAATCTTCAATCAATTCCTGCCCGAAGAAATGCGTTTTAAAAATGAAACATTGACCAAGAAAAAAATTGCCTCAATCGTTGACGAATGCCTAAATAAATTTGGTACCACAAAAACGGTTGAACTTCTTGATAATATTAAAAAACTCGGTTTTGAATATGCGACCCGTTCAGGATTGACCATAGGTATTGATGATATGAAAAGCCCAAAGGATAAAGAAAAATTATGGGACGAAGGTTTAAAAGAGGTTACAGAAATTAACAATGCCCATAAAAGAGGATTAATATCGGAAACTGAGAGATACAATAAAGTAATAGATACCTGGACAAAGGTAGCAAGTGACATAGAAGAAGAATTAATCAGAGAATTAGGACAGGATCGTGCTGGATTCAATCCTCTTTATATGATGGTAGAATCGGGTGCAAGGGGCTCAAGAAATCAGGCTAATCAAATATGCGGCTTGCGGGGATTGATGTCTAAGCCCCAACGTAAGGTAAGCGCAGTTCAAATAATTGAGACACCCATAAAATCTTCCTGCAAAGAAGGGCTCACTGTTCTTGAGTATTTTATATCCACCCACGGTGCAAGAAAAGGGTTAGCCGACACTGCCTTAAAGACTGCAGATGCCGGTTATTTGACAAGAAGACTCGTTGATGTAGCCCAGAATGTTACGATAACCATTGAAGACTGTGGAACAATTTTGGGGCAGGAAATCACCGCATTAAAAGAAGGTGAAAAAATAGTTGAACCATTGAGCGAAAGAATTAAAGGACGCGTTGCATTGATAGACATTGTTGATCCAACCACAAACGAAATTATGGTCAAGGCAGGTGAAGAAATAGATGATGATACGGCAGAAAAAATAGAAAAAAGAGGAATTAATAGTGTCAAAGTTCGGTCAATCTTGACCTGTGAGGCACCGGTTGGACTATGTGCTAAATGTTATGGTAGGAATCTTGCCACTGGAAGAATGGTAGAACTTGGTGAAGCCGTAGGAATTATAGCCGCCCAATCAATTGGCGAGCCTGGCACCCAGCTTACCTTAAGGACATTCCATGTTGGTGGCGCAGCGCTCAGGATTGCAGAAAGCACAGAACGCGCTGCTGATTTTGATGGTGAAATTTTGTTTGAAAAAATTTCGGTAGTTGAAAATGCTGAGGGCAAACTTGTTAGTTTAAATGATAAAGGAAGAATAATTCTAAAAGAAATTCCAAAAAGTAAAGAAACACCAAAAGAAAAACTGCGCAAAACAACCTATAATATACCAATCGGCGCCACGATTTATGTAAAAGACAAACAAACTGTCAGCGAAGGTGAAATTTTATTTGAGTGGGACCCTTATTCTATTCCTATTGTATCACCCGTTGGGGGCAAGATAAAATACAAAGATATAGAACCCAATTTAACACTGCAGGAAAACTGGGTAGATGAAAGATCCGGAGGTAAGCAGGCGATTATCGTTGAAGACCGTATGCGTAAACTCCATCCCAAAATAATTATTTGTGACCCCAAAACTGAAAAAGAAATCAAGAGTTTTTCAATTCCTGCAGGGGCATACCTTATGGTAAAAAAAGACGAAATGATAACTCCAGGAACCTTAATTGCACGTATTCCAAAGGAAATTGGAAAGAGCAAAGACATAACTGGTGGTCTTCCCAGGGTTGAAGAACTTTTTGAAGCAAAATATGTTAAAGATGCGGCTGTGGTTTCTGAAATTGACGGAATTGTAGATATCGAAGAAGAAAAAGGAACCTGGATAATTACTGTGACCCCTGATGCTGGCGATAAAAAGGTTTATAAAATACCGACATCAAGATTCCTAAAAGTCCATTCTGGAGAACAAATAAAGGCAGGCGACCCATTGTGTGAAGGGCCGATAGACCCTCATGATATTTTAAGAATTAAAGGGCCAATGGAGACACAGAGATTTTTGGTCAATGAAATTCTTGAGGTTTATAGAATTCAGGATGTAAAGATTGATGATAAACATATTGAAGTGATTGTGCGTCAAATGCTTCAGAAAGTAAAAATTGATGATCCAGGCTCTACACCTTTTGTTAGTGGTGAAATCGTTGACAAACGGCGGGTAATGGAAACCAATCAAAAAATAATGGCCGCCCAGGGTGAAGATCTCAAACCTGCAACATACGGTCCTCAGCTATTGGGAATAACCAGGGCTGCTCTTTCCAGTGAATCTTTCTTCTCTGCTGCCTCATTCCAGGAAACTGCCAAGGTTCTTGCCGATGCTTCAGTATAAGGAAAAATTGACACTCTTGAAGGATTGAAAGAAAATGTGATTGTAGGAAGAATAATTCCTGCAGGAACTGGATTCAGAAAATTCCAGAAAATAGAATTGGTTGATGAAAAATCAGCCGAGGTTGAAGCAGGGTAATTTTTTCAATAATAATTTAAAAATATTATAATCTTAAACCAAAGAAGTGATTCAAGAATTCACGCAGGAATATAATTATTGGTACCACAAGAACCAATCCCCAAAATCCGGCAATTGTTCCACCCAATATTAGAGCGAGAATAACAATTGCCGGATTCAAACGCGCCGCCTTCCCAATAATTATTGGTCCCAAAATGAAATTTTCCAACAACTGTTCACCCAGATAAATTAATAATATTTTAATTAATGTCATTATAGGTGGAGGTGTGAAAAGTCCAACAATAATCGCAATGATCAGACTTAATACAAAACCTACATTGGGAATTAAATTACATAAACCTGCAACAATTCCCAAAAATACATAGTATCTTATCCCTGAAAGCCAAAGCAAGGATCCTATAATAAAACCAACAATAACCATTAAAATAAATTGTCCGCGAAAATACCGTGAAAAACTCACATTCAGTTTTTTGATGAAATTGTTAAACCCTTGTTGTTCTTCTTCGGGTAATAGATTTTTAATCCATTGAGCAATCTTTTCCCGGTCAGCGAGTACAATATAGGACACAACAGGGGTTAAAATAAAATTATATAAAAGAAATATTATTCCCTTTACGCCCTGACCAATCTGTAAAATTGTCTGAAGTAAACCATTAAGCAGAGTTCCAAAATAATTATTTATCGCATTAAGCACTATCTCTTGATTGATTGTCACACCAATTGCATCAAGTGTCCTAATCAGTCCATTGATAACCAATTTACTACGATTGATCAGTTCTGGGACTTTTTCGATTAAAATCTTGACCTCACTAATAAGGTTTATTGTTAATAAAAATAGAATGAATGGGACTATTGCAATCAAAGGCAAAAGCACCATAAGAATTGCCAGAATCCGCGGGATCTTTTTTTGTTCCAATCTATCAATGAGTGGAGCGACAATATATGCGATACCCACCCCAATGATAAACGGAATAAGTATAGCGAAATAATAAATAATCAAATAAGCACATAATAAAAAGAATGAGGCAAAAAATAAAGGTCTTATCTCCTTTGTTCTTCTATACTGCCACAAAATGAATATTGCCAGAACCAATAGCCAGATTGGGGTAAAAACTCTGGATACAAGCACGAAAATTGCCAGAATTGCAATTGCAAAATATGGTAATATCTTTTCCATTATATGAGTATATCCAGTATATACCTTAAATCAATAACAATCTTTGTTAATTCCAGTTACCTTTCAAGATAATGGTGGGCATTGATTGCTGCCTGAGCACCCTCACTGCAGGCTACAACGACCTGACGAATTCTCTTTGCCCTTACATCGCCTACTGCAAAAATACCAGGTATTGATGTTTCATAATTTTCATCGGTAATAATAAAGCCCTGCTCATCGGTTTTCAAAAAATCTTTTATAAATTGCGAATTGGGTATCAAACCAACATAAATAAATAAGCCACCTACCTTTATATTCAACACTTCGCCGGTTGATCTATTCTTAACCTTTATTGACTCCACACGCATTTCGCCGTCAATACTTAATACCTCATAGCCAAGCAGAAATTTTACATTTTCAGTATTGGCAAAATAATCATAGAGAATCTTATCACCGGTAATTTTGGGCAAAATTTCAATAAATGTAATGGAACGAACAAATTTTAAAAGAAAACGCCCTTCCTGAAGACCGGAATTTCCGCAGCCGATGATTGCAATATCCTGTTTTTTGAAAAGAGGACCATCGCAGGTTGCACAATAACTAACACCTCTGCCCAAAAATCTTTCTTCACCCGGCACATTCAATCGGCGAGGAGATGAACCTGTTGCGATGATAATAGTCCGTGATAAAATTTCGGCTTTATCTAAATAAATATGGAATATCCCATCCTCTTTTTTTATACCCTTTACTTCTCCATTCATTATTTCCGCACCAAAACGCTGACACTGCCTTTTAATCATATCGCCGAGTTGGCTACCGGTTATACCGTCAGGAAATCCTGGATAGTTCTCAATCAAATCCGTGGTCGTCATAATACCGCCCGCAATACCTTTTTCAATTAATATAGTACTCATTCCTGATCTGGCTCCATAAATACCTGCCGTCAAACCTGCCGGACCTGCTCCTACAATTAATAAATCGTAGATTTTATTACTCATAATTCAACCCCATAAAAATGGAAAATTTAAATCTTTTTGTACTCTTAATCCACCTGCCTTCTTAAAAAGGTCGGTATATCAAGGTCATTAGGATTATACGCCTTTTCCTTGGTTTCCTTTTTGGTCTCGCGACGTTTAAAAGTTGGCCAATCAAGATTTTCAGCACGTATTCCAACATCAATCTTTGATTCAGAAATTTCTTCGGTAATGCCCGTTGCAACAACAAGTATTTGAACTTTGTTATTCATATTCTCATCAACCACAAGCCCAATTTTAGCGTTAACATCAGCATTATTTACTGCACCCATAATAAGATTTGCTGCTTCAGTAACCTCTTTCATCTTAACATCAGAACCACTAATGTTTATCAAAATGCCCCTTGCACTGCTAATTGAAATATTATCAAGTAGTGGTGAAGAAATTGCAGCCTGTGCAGCCTGGGTTGCACGATTTTCACCCTCACTTATACCAAGTCCGAGGATTGCTTTACCTTTCTCAGTCATTACTGCACGAACATCCGCAAAATCAAGGTTCATTATACCGGGTTTTGTTATCAATTCTGCAATGCCTTTTATTGCATTAAAGAGTACAATATTTCCAGCCTTCAATGTATCAACCGCATTCTGATCCTGGGGAAAAACCATATTTATCTTATCATTAGGTATACAAATCAATGTATCAACAACTTCACCGAGTTCCTCTATACCTCTCTCTGCTATCTTCAACTTTCTTGGTGCTTCGTGGCTCCAGGGTTTGGTAACTACTGCGATGACGAGAGCACCGGCGTCTTTTGCTTCTTTAGCAATTACCGGTGACGCGCCTGTTCCGGTTCCGCCACCTTCTCCACAGGCAATGAATACCATATCTGCGTCTTTAACAACATTCTTTATTTCTTCGCGTGATTCCTCTGCTGCTTTACGTCCCGTTTCCGGATCACCACCTGCCCCAAGTCCCCGGGTCAGATTTATTCCAATCTGAATTTTTTCAGAAGCCTGACAATAATATTGGAGATGCTGGGCATCCGTATTAACAGCCACCAGTTCAACACCCTCAATACCGAAGGCATGGGCAAAACTTACAGTATTGCACCCAGCCCCACCAACACCGATGAGTTTTATTTTAGCACAAAATTTTGGCTCTTGGACTAAACCTAACATAATACCTCCTTTCAAAAATATTTGTTAAACAGGTCCTCAAACCTTTTTTTAATTGCCTCAATGATACTCATACCTTTTTCGCGCTGAATGAGTGAGACATTCTTCTTTTCAAAACCATAGAGTATCAGCCCGACACCGGTGGCGTAAATTGGGTCAAGAATGATATCGGTAAGACCGCCGATCTTTCTTGGTATTCCAATCTTAACCGGTAGATTGAAAATTTCTTCAGCAAATCGGTCAAGACTGCCAAGTCTTGCCGTGCCTCCTGTAATGACAACACCTGCACCAAGGACATCAGAAAATCCACTCTTTTTAATCTCACGATTTGCAATCATTAGAATTTCTTCTACTCGCGGACTAATAATATTATACAATGTTTCTTTGGTTATAACCCTATCCTCTCGTCCACCGATGCCAGGCACTTTTATTTCTTCCTGTTTTTCTTCTTCTCTTAATGTCAGTGTTGCATATTTTTTCTTTATTGCTTCAGCCTGATTGTGGGGAGTTCTTATTCCTATTGCGATATCATTCGTGATATACTCACCCCCTAAAGGAATTACCTGTGAATAGCGGATTGAACCATCATAGAATATCGCCAGGTCAGTAGTTCCGCCGCCAATATCAAGCAAACATACACCCAAGTCAAGTTCATCAGGCTGGAGCACAGCATATGAAGATGCCAGTGGCTGTAGTACGAGGTCTTTAACCTTCAATCCCGCACGATGGAGTGCAGTATAAATATTCTGTGCCGAAGCAATCGCGGCGGTTACAATATGCACTTCCGCCTCAAGTTTTACACCACTCATTCCGATAGGATCCTTTATTCCTCTTTCATTATCTACAATATATTCAATGGGAATTGCGTGAATTATCTCGCGGTCCATCGGCAGAATTATTGCCTTTGCCTGCTCGATGACCCGTTCAATATCACGCTTGGTGATTATTCCCCCGGTTCTTGATGTGGCAATCATTGCGTGTGCATTAATACTCTCAATGTGAGAACCTGAGATACCAGCATAACAAGAGTCAACCTTAACACCCGCCATTTTTGAAGCCTCTTCAATTGCCTTCTTAATTGATGTTATTGCCTTTTCTAAGTTTACGATAACGCCCCTTTTCATACCATAGGATGGTGTTGAACCAACCCCCACTATCTTCAATTCATTGTCTTCAACCTCAGCAATGATTGCCGCCACCTTAGTTGTACCCAAATCAACGCCTACGATTCTATCTTTTTTTGCCATGCACACCTCCTGGGGTGCCCAATAAACAAGTTTTTTATATTAAAAATATTTTAAAAAACATACTACCTCACTATTATTTCTCTTCTAAATCGCATATCAACAACTGTATAACCACTGATTGTATCCAATCGCAGAATATTTATTAACTCTCTTTTCCTATTCAAATCATTCAACCCGAGTATAAATTTCTTTCCTTCGTATTCAATTATGCCTTCGGTCTCAGAAATTATACGTGCCTCGGGAATCACCTCATTGAGAGTTATATATTTATTTTTTTTGTTTACGTGCGATGCCAGAAATAGGTGCACTATAAAGAAAATAAATAAAATCGATATTACTATTATAATCACAGATTTAATCATTTTATAATCCTCACCTCGGGCTCAAGTTCAACACCCTTTATTTCCTTCACCTTCTTTTTCACAATCCTTACGAGTTTTAACACATCTTTCGCCTTTGCCCTGCCCAGATTAATGATAAAATTAGCATGTTTTTTACTGATTGTAGCATCACCAACCCGGAATCCTTTCAAGCCACACTCTTCTATTAACTTTCCTGCACTCAGGGGCCTTGGATTCTTAAAAAACGAACCGGCTGATAATCCCCTGGGTTGTCTTTGCCAGCGCATTCGCAAAATTTCTGCAATCCTTCTTTTTATAATTTTTTTCTCAGCCTTTTTTAATTTAAATTCGGATTCAATAATAATAGCATTATCAGGAATGTTGGAGAACCGATAATCAAATTTAATCTTATCGCGATTTATCATTTTAATTTCTCCCTTCAAATCAAGCAAAGTCACCCGGCTAAGAATCTCGGAAATAGCCTTTCCAAATGCACCAGCATTTCCTTTTACCGCACCACCAATTGAACCTGGAATACCAGCAAGAAATTCCATACCACCATATCCCGATTCAACTGCTCTATTTATAAAATTTTTTATTAATACACCTCCTCCGCATAAAAAGATATTTTTTGTTCTTTTTATCTTTCTGAATTCACCCATAAGCTTAATAATGACACCATTATAACCTTCATCTGGAAATAATATATTAGTTCCTTCACCAATAACCAAAAATTTTAATCGCCGTTTTTTTATAAACTCCAATGTCTCTAACAATGCCTTTTTATTATAAACCTTTATTAAATAACGAACTTTGCCCCCAATGCGTAATGAACAATAATCCTTAAGTGGCTCATTTTTGAAAACTTTTATTCCTCTCATTCCTTTCAAGATTCTCTTCATGCCAATTCCTTTAATAACAAAGGTATAATACGATTAATATCACCAGCACCCTGCACAACAATGATATCTCCGGGCTGGGCAATCTGTTTTAAATAATTTACAATCCTGCCAAAGGAATCAATAAAATATACATTTTCTTGTTCTTTACCTATTCTACGTGCAAGGGCTTCACCATTGATTCCCGGAATTGGTATTTCATGAGCAGAATATATCTCAGTCACGATTACAATATTTGCAAATATAAACGCCCTGCTGAACTGGTCAAACAGATAATATGTTCTTGTATAACGATGGGGTTGAAATACAGAAATTATTCTTTTATCCGGGAAATATTCCTTAAGTGTCTGAAGTGTCACACTTATTTCAGTTGGATGATGTCCATAATCCTCAAATATCATAACCCGATTAACTTTTCCACGAAGTTCTATTCTTCTATGAACACCTTTGAATTTTTTCAGGGCATTTTTAATTTTTGGAACTTCAATCCCTAATTCCAAGCCAACGCCAATAGATGCAAGACTATTTACAACATTATGCCTGCCGGGAACATTAATTTCAAAAATTCCAAGAAACTTATCATTCCAGGAAACCTTAAAACTTGTGCCAAAATTAACCCTCTCAAGGTCGTACGCCCGTAAATGGGCAACTTCATTAAATCCGTACAAAATTACTCTTCTTTTTACACGACTCCTGATGTTCAAATTACTCGGTGAATCAGCACATAAAAATACACAACCCCAGAATGGTACATGATTTGCGAAATACACAAAATTATCTTCTATTTCTCTTAAATCTTTATAATATTCTAAGTGTTCTGGCTCAATATTGGTTATAACTGCATACGCGGGCATAAGCCGTAGAAAAGATTTATCAGATTCATCTGCCTCACACACCAGATAGTCGCCTCTTCCATACCTTGCCTGACTTTTTCCTTTTACAATGCCACCAATGACCGTTGTTGGTTTTAAACCGGCCCTCTCTAAAACCTCACCCACCATAGATGAAGTTGTAGTTTTTCCGTGCGTTCCAGAAATACAGATTGAGTTTTTAATCCTCGTCAATTCAGCAAGAAGTTCACTTCTGTGTATTACCGGAATATCTAACCTCCTCGCCTCCACGATTTCGCAATTATCTTCTTTTATTGCTGTTGAGTAAACAATTACATCTGCTCCTTTTATATTTTCTTTTCTGTGTCCCAATTTAACCTTTATTCCCGATTTCTTTAACCCATCAATTACCGTTGAACGTTTAATATCAGAACCCGATATTTTAAATCCAAGATTTTGGCATATTAATGCCAGCCCGCTCATACCGATACCGCCTATTCCGACAAAATGGATATGGCTTGTCCTTCCTAAAATCTTTTTCATCTCAACTCCTGGAGCACGGTATTAACAATAATTTTTTCGGCATCAAATATCATCTTAATTTCTTGCGTTGTATCGGTTTGTCTTATTTGTAACAAATTATTCACCATTTCAAAAAGATTTTTTTCATTGAGTTCTTTCTCCAGAATCATTTTTACATTTGGCATCTTCGCAAAAAATTCTGCGTTATAATATTGATGATTATCAACTGCGTATGGAAAAGGAATAAATATCACTGACTTTTTCATTGTTAAAAGTTCATAACCACTGAGGGCACCGGCACGGGAAATAACAACATCAGCCTGAGCAATTAAATTCCAGGGTTCTGTGGTGAAGGGAATAACTTCGGTTCTAAAATCCTTTTCTTTATTTACCCATTCAAAATCTCTCCTGCCACTGATTATAATTATCCGGTACTCTTGAGGTAATATCCGCTGGAATTTTATTGCAATTTCATTTAGTCTTTTTGCACCCTGGCTGCCGCCCATAAAGAGTATTGTCTTTTTCCCAGAGACATTTTTCGTGTTAACAGATCTTTTGAATTCCTGTCTTACGGGAATACCAGTAAATAAAATATTCCCTTTAAGTTTTTTAGCATTTGGCAATCCAACAAATACCTTTTTTGCAAATCTTGCAAACATTCTTGTCGTTCTACCCGGAATACAATTCGGGTCAAATAAGAAAAATTTCTGACGATTTATCATACAGGATAAAATCAGAGGCAGTGAACCAAATCCACCGAATGAAATACCCGCACAATTTTTTGTTATTTTGTTCAATAAGAGCACAGATTTAAAAATCGTCCACAGGGCAATTAATTTATTCCATATTGATTTGCCGAAATATGGCTTAGGTTCAATGTAAAAAGTTTTCAGACCATATTTGTGCGCCATCTCATCTTCAGGAAATCCTTTACGCACCAAAAATATTGTCTCTATATTGTTTTTCGTAAATTCCTCTGCCACAACCAGTGCCGGAAAATAATGTCCACCGGTTCCAATTCCTGATATAATTATAAGAAATTTACCCATTTCTCTACCTCATCCTTGATATCTGGAGAATCAGCCCCATTGAAAAAAGATTCGCACAGAGTGACCATCCACCATAAGAAATAAATGGAAGTGGGATACCGGTTGGCGGCAATAAACCTATACTTACCCCAACATGAATAAGAAAAATCACAAATATTGTAGTATTCAATCCCATAACAACAAGCCGCGCAAATTCATCATTCACAGACTGAGCAATTGATAGTCCCCTTAAAAATATTTCCCAGTAAAGAAGGAATATAATTAATGTCCCGATAAAACCCAATTCTTCAGCAATATGGGCAAAGATAAAGTCATTGTGAATGCGCGGCAGGAATAGAAATTTCTGTATTCCAGCACCGATACCCCTCCCCAATGGACCACCTCCCCCTATGGCAAGTAGTGACTGCTGTACCTGATATGTAGGATGTGATATAAAGCTGAATAACCTTACCCGGACATGAGGGAAGACAAACACCGCAATTATAAAAAGACATATTCCTATTAAAAAGATTGGTGTTAAAACCCTAATCTTTGCTTCACTATAAATTAACATACTTATCAAGGCTACAAAAGTAATGATTGCAACTGAAATTGATGGCTGAACTGCAACCAGAATTATTAATAGTAGGGGCAGAAAAGTTGCGACCAAAATTCCTCCCTTAGTATTTGCTGTATCAGGATGATTTGCGAAAAAGTTAGCAAGAAATAAAACAAGCCAAACCCTCACAAACTCTGATATTTGAATTCCAAACGAAGATATCAAAATACTGCGCTTTGCTCCATATTGAACCTTCCCTATAATAAGTGTAAATATTAAAACAAAAAGTATAAAAAAGAAAGTCGGTAATATCAATTTTCTCAATTTTTCGTAAGGGATAAACATTCCGGCGAAGAAAAATATGGTCGCAATCAAAAGCCTTTTGATATGCCCAATTAAATAATAAAGGGTATTTTCTCCTTCACGCATTGCCTGATAATAAGAAGAAGAAAATACAAAAACAGAACCAAGTAGTATTAGGATTATAAGGGTAATCAAAAGTGTATGGTCAATGTTTGAGGACGCCATTTTTAAATGCCTCTCCTCTTTCCTGAAAATCTCTAAAATGACCGAAGGATGCAAAACCAGGATTCAGCATTATAATTTCACCCTCACGGGCAAATTTTCTCGCACCGGCTATAGCCTCATCCATGTTTGTGGCAATAATGTAATTTTTATATTGTATATTATCAAAAAATTCGGCGATATCTTCTGCATTTTCACCAAGTATAACAACCGCCTTAGCATTATCGGCTAATAGTTTTAAATAATTTTCGCACCGATCTCCCTTTGCCCTTCCCCCAACAATAACAATTTTATTCCCGGGAACTGCCAGGAACGAAGCAATTGCGGATGCCTCGTTTGTGCTCATAGAATTGTTGATATAACGAATACCATTAATCACACCCATATCTTCAAGTCGATGAGGAAGGGACTTGAAATTTTTGATACCCATTTTTATATCTTCATTAGGAATATTCAATACCTTGGCAACAGCAATTGCCGCTAGTACATTCATCCGATTGTGGAATCCTAAAAGTGTTATCTCATCAGTATGGATTATCTCATCATTCTGAAAATGGAGCACACCATTTAACCATGCTCCATTATTGCATTTAGTTCCGAAAAATATGGTACGGGCACTTATTTCCCCCTGTATTGAACGGACTTTTTCATCATCATAATTCAATATCGCAAAATCTTCTTTGTTCTGATTCATAAAAATTCTTTTTTTGGCATTTATATATTCGTTTAAATCTTGGTGCCAGTTTAAATGGTCAACAGTGATATTTGTCAAAATGGCAATGCGCGGACGAAATTTTTTTATTCGCATCAACTGAAAAGAAGACATTTCAATGATATAATAATCATATGGTTTTTCAAACAGTGCTGAAGAAAAAGGTTTTCCCGGCGCAATATTCCCGCCCAAGAAATTCCTTATTCCTGCTTTGCTTAAGATACTGCTTATCAATGCAGCAGTTGTGCTTTTACCATTTGTTCCTGTAACAGCAATGACCTCTGGATTGACCAAATTATTGTAGGTAAATTCAGTTTCATCAATTATATCAAATCCTTTTGCACGAATATTCTGAAGAATTGGTTTAGAATCAGGGAAACCAGGTGAACATATAACAAGATCATAGTTTAAATCCTGATATTCCTTTACCCCACCGCTATCAATAAGCATCTTAGACTCTCCACTTAAACCGTTTAAATTCTCTTCGTAAATATATATTTCATCACCTCTTTCCAATAGAAATCGTGCTACATTAAGGTTAGCACGACCAAGTCCCAAAAGTAGTACCTTCATCTTATTTTCAATGTAGAAAGGGCAATCATCAAAAAGATTATGCCGACAATCCAAAAACGAACAACGATTTTCGGTTCAGCAAGTCCCTTTAATTCGTAATGGTGATGGAGTGGCGCCATCAAAAACAATCTTTTTCCTTTTGTTCTGCGGAAATAAATAATCTGGAGTAATACCGATATTACCTCAACAACAAACACTCCGCCGATGAAAACAAGCAAAAATTCCTGTTTGATTAAGATTGCTACTGTGCCCAGTATGGCACCAAGGCTGAGCGAACCGGTATCACCCATAAAAATCTGTGCAGGATATGCATTGAACCACAAAAAACCAAGTCCGGCTCCAACAATTGCAGCACAGAATACCGTTACCTCCCCACCATTCTTAATGAAAATTATATTGAGATAATTACTTATTCCAACGTGACCGCTCGCGTAAGATAACGCCGCATACGCCAATGCGCTGATCCCCAAAAGTCCAATTGCCAATCCATCAAGCCCGTCTGTCAGATTTACCCCATTTGATGTACCCACAGTAACCAATGCGACAAACAATGGATAAAATATTCCAAAATTTACTACATAATTTTTTAAGAACAATAGATTTGTCTTTGTCGCATATCCTTCCGGACCATAAAAGTATAAATATATACCAAGAGCGATGCCAAAAATAATTTGAAATAAAAGTTTTGCCTTTATAGATAGTCCCCTGGGCTTCTTTTTAAAAATTTTTATATAATCATCTACAAAACCAAGTGTCCCGAACCAGATTGTGGCGATTATCAAAATGATAATATTGGGATTACTCAGATCGGCAAATAAAAGAGTTGAAATTAAAAGTGCGATTAGAATGAGTAAACCACCCATTGATGGAGTTCCTTCTTTCGCCTTGTGATGTTTGGGTGTTTCTTCTCTTATTCTCTGAGTAATAGATTTATTCTTTAGGTAATTTGTGAAACGATTTCCCACCAGAAGAACAATCAATATCGCAAGGACTGCTGCATAGGCAGCACGGAATGTAATATAGCCGAACAATCTAAACGGACCAAAAACTTCTTTCAATGGATATAAAAGTAAGTAAAGCATTTATAATCTCCTCAATATCTTTTTTACAATTTCTTCAAATTTCATTGCCCTTGAAGCCTTGACGAGAATGACTTCATCACCCTTTAGAATTTTGAACAGGTAACCGACAAGTTCATCCTTGTCATCAAAATGCATACCACCATAAATTTTTGCCTGCGTACCAAAAGTCAGAAGGTTATCACACTGTTCTCTGGCGTAGATGCCAATTTCATTATGATATTTTTCTGTCTCATCTCCTAACTCAAGCATATCACCGAGTATTAAAATCTTCTTTCGTTTTAAATGACCAATAAAATCTATTGCTGATTTCATAGAAACCGGATTTGCATTATAAGTATCGTTAATTATGAGCAAGTTGTCTATTCTTATTGGTTCCATTCGCCCTTTCTCAGGTGCTATCTTCTTTATTGCGATTCTTTGATTTTCTGTGTCAATTCCTAATTCTTCTGTAACCCTGATTGCAATAAAACAATTATAAACATTATTTAAACCGAGAAGGGATGTGGAGAATTCAATGTTTTTGTAAACAAAGGATGAACCATATTCAGTTATTTTAAGCTCCTTTATATCATCAAAAGAAAATTGTAAAACATTGTTCTTTTTTATCTCATTTACACCCGGTCCAATAAAACCCTTCCCATTGGCGGGCAAAGATTCAATTAATGTAAGTTTTTCTTTTCTAATACCCTCAATCGATCCGAGTCCCTTAAGATGACCCGGGCCGATATTAGTAATTATTCCTATATGAGGATGGGCGATTTCACAAAGTCTTTTTATCTCTCCGGAATTACTCGTCCCCATTTCAAGAACCGCATAATCTTCATCACCAGAAATTTCAAAGAGCATTAATGGCAGCCCAATAAGGGAATTATAACTCTTCTTTGTCCATAGCACCTTAAATCTTGTAGACAATATACCGGCAATCAAATTTTTTACTGTAGTCTTTCCATTTGTACCGGTAATGGCAATGATTGGCAAATTAAAATTATTTCGGTAATAACGGGCAAGTTCGCCCAATGCAAAAAGGGTATCATTTACTAAAATTTCATTTGAAGTACCGGTTCTGTTCTGGACAACAATACCGACCGCACCTTTATTTAACGCCTCTTTTGTGTAATTATGGCCATCAGTATTTTCCCCCTTCAATGCAAAAAACAATTCACCGGGTTTGATTGTCCGTGAATCAATATTCACACCCCTGATTAATTCATTATTATTATTTTTATATCCACCGTGCATTATTTTCACTGCTTTGTCTAAAGTTATTTCATAATACATAATCTTTTAACCCTAAGATATTTTTCACGACTCTAACATCATCAAAGGGAATAACTCTATCCTTGAGGATTTGATACTCTTCATGACCCTTGCCCGCGATAACCAGGATGTCATCGGGATTCTTTATTTTGACCCCGTAAGCAATAGCCTCTTCCCGATCAGAAATGATTGTAAAATTATCACCTTTTATACCCGACACAATATCTTTAATAATATTTTCTGGATCCTCGGTTCGTGGATTATCTGAAGTAAGAATAACAAAATCGGCATTCTCACTTGCAATTCTGCCCATCTCCGGGCGTTTTTTCTGATCCCGATCTCCACCACATCCAAAAATTATTATCAACCTCCCCGATGTATATCTACGCAGAGACTTTAATAGATTTCCAATGGCAACTGGCGTATGGGCAAAATCAACAAAAATATTATCGTAGACACATTCCATTCTTCCCCTCACACCTTCAAGTGATTCTATGCCATTTTTGATTATATCAAAATCAAATCCGAATGCCACACCTGCTGCAAAACTTGCTAAAATATTATAGGCGTTAAAAGTTCCGATCAATTTTGAATTAATTTCATATTTTTTGTCGCGGTAAAAAACATTCATTTTCAAACCAGAAAGCGTATCACTGTTAATTTCACCTCTTATTGTTGAGTTTTTGTTTAATCCATAGTTCAAAGTATTTTTTATATTCAATTTTATTATATCCTCAGCAACCTGATCATCTTGATTATAGATCGCGTAACCATTGGGGTCTAAAAGATCAAAAAGATGTAGTTTTGTATTTTTATAATCTTCTATTGTTTTATGAAAATCAAGGTGGTCCTGTGAAAGATTGGTAAATATCGCAATATAGAACCTGAGTTCTTCTACCCTTTTCAATGCCAGAGCATGAGAAGAAACTTCCATAACAACACTCTTTGCACCGTCCTTTTGGAAGTTATCAATTAATTTGAATATCTCAAGGCTCTCTGGAGTCGTCCTGTCCGCCTTTATTTTATTTTTCCCAATGTAAAAAATTGTCCCTATCAAACCTGGTTCAAAGCCGGCTTTTTTCAATATTGAATGTATCAAAAATGTTGTGGTGGTTTTTCCATTGGTGCCTGTTACTCCAATAATTTTAATGGTTGGGAAATTGCCATAAAAATTTTTTGCAATCCTGCCCATATATTTTCTTGTATCATCAAAAACAATCTGAGGAAGCGGACTATCAACCTTTTCCTGAGTAGCAAGCGCAACGGCACCAAGTTCTTCCACCTGTTTTATAAATTTATGACCATCATATTTATTGCCTTTAAGCGCAATAAAAAGAGTGCCCGGTTTAACCCGTCGTGAATCAAATTCAAGTGATTCAATCTTGATATCTTTAAAATTATATATCCGACAGTTTAGTCCTGCCACAAGTTCACTTAATCGCATATTGTAAATTCGTTGCCTGACAAATGCTCTGGGCAACCTTTTTAAATAACGGAGCAACTATACTACCTGCCCACATTCCTTTTTTTGGTTCATCAATGAGAAGTGCAACAAGATATTCAGGTTCTTCAGCCGGGAAGTAGCCAATGAATGTCGTAATTATTGCAGAATCAGAATATTTCCCATCAACAACCTTTTGAGCAGTGCCGGTTTTTCCAGCGATTCTCATGCCATCAATCTTTGCCTCTATTCCACTACCATCTTCAACAACGCTGCATAATATATCAGTTACCTTACGGGCAATTTCTTCATCTATTACACGCCTAATTCTTAATGCCTTTGCTTGATAAGTTACGCGATTCTTATGCACAACCTTCTGGACAATAAAAGGCTTATTTAGAATACCCCCATTGGCAACTGCCTGGTATGCGAATGCTAACTGTAAAAGATTACAGGTTATTCCCTGTCCAAAAAGCAATGTAGCAAATTCAATATTATTCAATTTCTTTTCTTTCATTAATCTACCCCGTGCCTCACCTGGAAATTCTATGCCCGTAATCTGGGTAAAACCAAAATCTTTAATTAGAAGCAGAAAGTTTTCTTTATCAAAATTTCTTGAAAGTTCAGCCATCACAACATTACTGGAGTGAGCAATTGCCTGACGTAGGGTTAATGTGCCATAATTTTTAGAATCATTAATAGTATGTCCGTCAATCTTTATCTTACCCCCGTGAGTATTAAATTTTTCATTCTCTTTTATACCATTTTGCAGGGCATATACAAGTCCCAAGAGTTTGAATGTAGACCCCGGTTCAAACTCATCACAGATCACTAAATTTCTTTGTTTATTTTCTGAACAGATATTAACCATTGCAAGAATTTCACCTGTTTTGGGATTGATTATCAACCCTGCTGCGCCCTTTGCATCTTCTTTTTTCATACATTCTGATAAATTTGTATACAAGATTGTCTGCATTTGTAGATCAATTGTAAGATATATATCCTGTCCTGGAACTGGCTCTTTTTCTGGATATTTATAATATGGGAATATATCACCATTGGGTTCCTTTTGATAAACTATAAATCCGCTCTTGCCTGTAAGTATGTTATCAAATAACAATTCCAGCCCTTCTATACCCCGGTTATCTATACTACATTTTCCAATCAAACTACCGAATATCTCGGGCATATTATATATTCTGTTTAAATCATGGGTAAATCCAATGCTCGGGTCATCAAGTTTTAAATATTCATCCCGTTTTTTCATACTCACTTTTCTTTCTATCCAGAAAAATTTGTTTTTCGCAACCAGTGATTTAATTTCATTTAACGGACGTTCAGAAATCCCCGCAATTTCTTTAGCAAGTTTATTTTTATTTGGAGAATAAATCGGTGTGCAGAAAATTGAAAAACAAGGTTCGGAAAGTGCGACTGGCAAACTATTGCGATCATAGATATTGCCTCTTGTGCCACAAAATACTATTTTCTTTTGATGTTCACGCCTTGATACATCCTGGTAGTGTTTATATCTAATGCACTGGATAAAGAAAATATATCCGAAGAAAATAAACGAAACGAAAAATAGTAATGCGTTAAAAATTTTTATCTTTCTCATTTTATCACACCGAGTATGTCCTCTTTGGCAGGAAATATAAAATCTTGTTTTTTTGCCTCAATTTCAATCCGGGCGAGATTAGATAGAGAGGCTACTGTAGCCGTCAAATTGGCTTTCTCATTCTTTAATTCCTGAATCTGACTCTTCAAATTTTCCTTTCTAATGTTAAATTTTACCAATTCACTCTCAATATAAACAATTCCAAAAAGGTATAATACCGCAAGCAAAAAAATCAACAGGAAGCGCATTTTTCAACCACCCTCATCCGTGCACTTCTTGCCGAAGGATTTTCACGGATTTCTTCTAATTGAGGTCTTATTACTTTTTTGTTCAATCGCCTTATCAGATTTTTCCTTTCAAAATCACGGAATATATTCTTCACAATCCTGTCCTCACCCGAATGGTATGAAATTACAATCAATCGTCCCTCGGGGTAAAGGAAATTTATTGCCTTGATAAGCCCTTCTTTCAAATTTTTCAATTCTTCATTTGTCCAGATACGAAAGGCCTGAAATATCCGATGTAGGTTTTTCTTCAAAAATCTACTTGAAGTTTTTGTCTCTACTAATTTCCGCAAGTCCAATGTCGTATTCAGTCTATGGCGATTTTCAAATATAATTCGCGCCAACATTCCCGCGTTTGGTACATCACCATAAATTTTTAAAACATTAAATATCTCTTCTTTATTAGCAGCACGAAGCTTTCTATAGAGGGGTACCGAATCTGGAGACATCTGCATCAATAGCTTTCCATTGTGATTAAAACTGAAACCCCGCTCGGGCGTGGTAAGTTGATGAAGAGATGCACCAAGATCAAAAAGTATCCCATCCAATCCTTTGATATTTAACTCGTTAATTATTTTGTCTAAATTAGCAAAATTGCCTTCACGAAGGATGACCCTTTCTTTAAAATTACCCAACTTGGCACTGACAAAATCCAATGCCTCTGGGTCCTGGTCAATTCCAATGAAACGGGCATTATTTTTCTGTTTAAGCATCATAAAAAGATGCCCACCGCCTCCCACGGTGCAATCACAATAGACACCGTTTTCTTTTAATCTCATCCAGAAAATAACCTCGTTGACAAGGACCGGCTCGTGGAATTTATCCACATCAATCGTTATTGAAAACTCTTCAATGCTGCACGACGCGATGGATATATTTCAAATGGATAGAATCCATAGAGTCTAAGAATATTGTATAAATAGGGCGAAACATTAACGAGTTTAATATCACCACCATACTCTTTAAATTTCTTCTGGAACTCAATCAGATCGCCAACAATTTTGTAGTTTATATGGGTAACCCTTGAAAGATCGATGATAACATTAAATTCTCCTGACTCAATCATACTTTTTAATTTCTCTGCCATTGTCTCAAACTCCCCTTCGTTGATTTCACCGTTGGGGAGAAAGAATGAGACCTTTTTATTTTTTATTGCTTCAACGATTTGGACCTTCATCATACCTCCTTATTTTTTCAATGGTCTCTGCATCTTCAATATAGTGTTTATCTATTTGTTCTTTAATCTTCTGATAATTTTCTGGTGACCATAAGCTGAAATAATCAATCTCACCAACGACTATCACATCTTTTGTTATTCCTGAATACTCAAGCAAAAAATCAGGAATCAATATCCTGCCCTGCGCATCAAGATGGTCTTCTTTTATGCCAAAAGTAAAATGACGGCGATATCTTCTTGCCTGGACCTTATCCATTGAAAGCGATAATAACTCCCTATCTTCAAATTCCTGCCAGGTCTTCAATGCGTAAACAGCAATCTCGTTATCGTAACCCGGTGTCATAACAACTTTACCTTCAGACTCAGCAATCAAAACCGTTCTAAACTGGCTTGGAATAGCGAGCCTCTTTCGATCGTCAATTATATGTTTAAAAAATCCCCTGAATCTAATATTTCCCATTTTTCCCCATTTCACCCCATTTTACATATTATTTACAATTTGTCAAGGGGGAAAATGCACTATAAATAGCTAAAAACTACCGAAATTTCAGGATTTTTTTAGGATAACGCTATACCTCTTGAATTTTTCAATATTTACTATCAAAAATTAATAGAGTAGGGGAATTAAAGATATATAGTATGCTAACTACACTATATTAATAAAATATTTCCACAAATGTTTTGGATTCAATCTCTTCAATATAGTTACTATATAAATTTTGTAATTCTTGCCAGTAAAGGTATTGATATATCTGTTCCCTCATTTCATCAAAGCTCATCATTTTTTCAGGGATCTTTTCCCGTGCATAAAGTAAATGATAGCCGTCGGGTGTTAATATCGGTTCGCTTACATCTCCTGCTTCAAGATTTTTTATGACTTCGTCATAGGGCGGTGTGAATTGTTTAATAAAAAATTCTCCAATATCTGCCTCAGGAACAACTGAATAAATCTTAGCAAGGCTATCAAAATCCGCACCCTGCCTGACTTGATTCTTTATCTTCTCGGCAAGTTTCTCGTATCTCAATGTATCAGATTTTGTCGGTAAAACTTTAATCAATATCTGCCTTGCAAGAACCCAATCACTGCCTTTATTTAAAATTTCTACAATATGGTATCCAAATCGGGTTGGGAATGGCTGTGATATTACACCGGGTTTAAGAGAAAAAATCACCTTCTCAAATTCTTCAATCATTTCACCCTTTTTGACCCTTCCAAGCATTCCTCCATTCCGTTTTGAATTTTCATCCTCAGAAAATTCTCGGGCAACTGTAGCAAAATCAGCACCGCCCATTAATAATTGATAAATCTCAAATGCCCTTTCAAATCCCTTTTTTAAAGAATCCTCGCTGGGTCTTATTGCAAGTAAAATATGTGCAAGTTTAATTCTACCCGGAAGAACCGCAATGGAATCTTTATTTTCTTCATAAAATTTTTTAACCGCAATCGGTGAAACCATAATCTTCGCTGCCAGTTTTTTCTGGACTATCTGCTGCATTAAGATTTCTGTTCTTATACTATCTTCGTAATTCCTCTTCAATTCATCAATTGTAAAACCCTGAGATTCAAGTGCCTTATAAAAGTCTGCTTCGGAAGGGAATCTCTGTTTTACAAGTTCAAGCCTTTCCTGAACACGCTTTAAAACTTCCTCTCTTGAGACCGAAATCGATTCTTTTTCTGCCTGCATCAGCAAGAGTTTTCTTGAAACCAAACCATTTATTACATTGGTTCTTATCTCTTCATAACTGGAGAAATTTCTCTGCATAACAGGATCGGCTGAAATAAATGATGTATATTCATTAACTTCGCTTTCCAAGATAATATCATCATCGACTACCGCGACAATTCTGTCAGCAAGTGTTGATAATATGAAGAGCAGAAAGATACTCATTTCTTTAAAAGTTCTAAATCAGTAGTCACCTTATAAACGGTTTTAAGGCTGTCCAAAAATTTCTGGAAAAATTCCTGATATTTTTTTGAAATAAGGTAGTTGTAAATCTGCCCCTTTAACTCATCATTTAATTCAGCCTTTGCTAAAATTTTTTTCTTATCTAATAATTTTACAATCAAATAAGTCCCCTGAATATAAGCAATCGGTTCAGACACCTCATTCAATTTAAGATTGAAAATCACCTCCTCAGTTGCAAAATCCCCAATCCTGCCGCGTGGGAGATATTCTGTAACAATCCTTGGATTGTCAGGATTTTCCATTCTGGTTAAGGATCTTTCCTTTGCCAGTTTCATAAAATCAGCACCTGCCATTATTTCATTGTAGGTAACCATTGCGGTTTCATAACTGGGGAGGACAATCTGAGCAAGTTTCACGGCATATGTAAATTCTTCCTGATGTGTTGTAAAATAGTTGAGAATCTCCATATCACCTACTGTTGTGCCACCAAATGAACGACGGATCAATGCCATTGCCATTAGATTTTTTGTGTATTGTTCAACAAGCAATCTGACCGAATCTTCCTTATCAATCCCCTTCTTCTTTGCCTCAAGATAAAGTATTTCCTGATTCGCCCAATTGTTTAAAATCTCGGTAATTGTCTCTTCGGGTAGATTTTTGTATTCAGACTCAGGTATATATTTCTGAAATTCTTCGAGAGTGAGTACCGAGCCATTTACTCTAACCAAAACATTTTTTTCTTTTTTAGCACAATTTGAAATCGCAATGGTCATTATGGCAATAAGGAAAAACATAAATATGGAAAAATATTTACAATTTTTAACGGGTTTTTTAAAAAAGTTCATTTTTTCTCTCCTTTCAATAACATTGCATAAACCTTTTTATTTAATTGTGGTTGATATTTTTCTCTTAGATTTGTAAACAGGCTGTCCCTCAATTGACTGATTTTATCATCACGGAGTTTAGCAAAAATTTGAGCATACACTTCATTCAACTTTTTGTCGGGATAGTCTGCTTTATGTTGATTAAAATAAGCAACCACACTCTGGGAATCAACCCTTACTTTTTCCAGAACATTGTCCGAATAATATTTCTGATAAATGAGGGCATTCAAGGCTTTTTTTAATTCGTGGTTTACCTTCGGTAATTTCTCGGCTCTCTCCTTTATAGCCAGGTCATAAACAAGGTCAGGAACAAGTTCTCTTTCAATCAAAAATTTGGGGTCAATGTCAGGTGCCCTTTTTAAATGCAACTGAACTGCATTGATTAGCGTTTTAACCCTTACAAAATTTGTATCATATTTTTTCACTACCCATTCATTCAATTCATTTTCAGTCAATGTTGACTCTGGCTTCAACAATAAATCGAGCCCCTTCTGATTATATTCTATCTTTGCCTGTTTAATAATCTTATCAACAAATTTCTCACCTGCATCCATTACCTTTTGTCGAAATAAATTATCTTTAATATTTTGCTTAACATCTCCATATTTTGGTGAATCCAATTTCTTACGCTCTATCACTTTTAAAAAATAAATGTAATCACCTATATTTATAGGGCCTGCAACATTTCCCACCTTTGTCCTTTTTAATATTTTTAGCACCTCGGGTGGTATTGAAAATTCAGAGTTCATTCCTATATCTCCACCCGGACTTATTGTATCAAGAGAATACACAAGCAAGGACTCAAAAGGAATTCCTTTTTTCAATTCCTTTTTGATAAATTGAGCGAGTGAATCATTATCAACTACGATCTCAGCAAGGTGGTACTGGCTGGTTAATTTCTCATATAAACTTCTAATTTCACTATCTTTAACCTTTATCTTATCAATAACCTTAATTTGATAATAACTACGAATAATTATATCCCTTCCATTCGTTTCCATTGAAGCCTTTACCACCGGGTCATCAGCGTAACTCTGTGATTTTGCCTCCATAATCGCCATCTGTTGGTTTATAAAATCATCTATTACCTTGACCCTGCGTAATGAATCATCATTGGGTGAAAATTGATAGAAATCATTAAGGTCCTTTACTGTAAATTTTTCATTATTGAAAGTCACCAATACATCATCACTGGCACAAGCAATAATAAAAAAAATAACCGGCACAATCCAAATTATTCTTCGCATTTTACCTCCACTCTGATATTATACGCAAAAACTGGTTCAAGTCAAGCAAAATAAAAAGCCGGGTCAGGATTTTTTCCTGACCCGGCAATCGCTATCTTTAATTCCCTTACTTCACCAGTATCACCTTCTCTACCACCGACCGCGAACCCGCCTCAATACCCACAAAATAAACACCATTCGCAAACCGACTAAGATCAAGACTAACCACACCATCACCACTCAAATTCCGCCAACTACACTCATCAACCTTACGACCCATCACATCATAAACCGCAACCCTAAGACCACCATCATAACCCTTATACGCAAGATTCAACCGACCATCCGACACCAAAGGATAAAGCCTAACCCCAAAAGATACCTCACCACCCTCACGCTCCTTCACTCCAGTCCAGTTCCAATAACGATTATACGCCGTATCCGCATTCGCCTGCAAATCCGCTAAATTCGTACCACCTAATATCGCAAACGCAACAACCTTACTCTCACCCGGCGCCAAGGTAAACGGACCCGCTGAATTACACGTAGAAAAATCATTCGCACTACCCGACGGACTCGTTATCGTACCATCCATAAACTGTATCTGGATATTGTCCGGCAAACCATTATAAGGCCAAACATACGTCTGATTGTTGATGATCGCTAAATTCTTCGCCGGCACCGTCCGCGGCGGATCCAATATCTCAACCCCAACATACGGATAC